>NZ_JASAUS010000007.1:0-154890 GCF_029953005.1 Bradyrhizobium sp. Mp27
GGCGGCGCGACCGAGGTCGAGGTGAAGGAGCGCAAGGATCGCGTTGATGACGCGATGCATGCGACCCGCGCGGCGGTCGAGGAAGGCATCGTCCCGGGCGGCGGCGTCGCCCTGCTCCGTGCCTCCGAGCAGCTCAAGGGTCTGCGCACCAAGAACGACGACCAGAAGACCGGCGTCGAGATCGTCCGTAAGGCGCTGTCGGCTCCCGCTCGCCAGATCGCGATCAACGCCGGTGAAGACGGTTCGGTGATCGTCGGCAAGATCCTGGAGAACAAGACGTACGCCTACGGCTTCGACTCCCAGACCGGCGACTATGCCGACCTCGTCAAGAAGGGCATCATCGACCCGACCAAGGTGGTCCGTACCGCGATCCAGAACGCAGCTTCGGTTGCGGCGCTCCTGATCACCACGGAAGCCATGGTCGCCGAGCTGCCCAAGAAGGGCGGCGCCGGTCCGGCGATGCCCCCGGGCGGCGGCATGGGCGGCATGGACTTCTAAGGTCCAACCACCTCAAGGACTACGAAACCCCGGCAGCGATGCCGGGGTTTTTGTTTTGGGCAAACTCTCTCCCCCCGTCACCAGACCTTCCCCAGCCGCTCCATGTGCGGCTCGCCATCTTCATCGAGCGACCAGAAGATCCGGGTCACCCGCCCGACGAGGTTGTCCATCGGGATGAAACCCATCGTTGCCATCACGCGGCTGTCGCTCGAGTTGTCGCGGTTGTCGCCCAGCACGAAGAAATGGCCGGGCGGCACGGCGTAGACATTGGTGTTGTCGTAATAGCCGTTCTCGACGCAGTCGTAGGTGATGTAGGAATTGCCATTGGGCAGCGTCTCGCGCCAGCGCTTGACCTTGACGCTGCCATCCAGACCGCAGGCGGTGCCGGCGAGCCCGTTTGCGAGCGCGACGCGCGTCACCGGCCTGTCATTGAGGAAAAGCTGTCCCTGCCGCATCTGGATGCGGTCGCCGGGCAGCCCGACCACGCGCTTGACGTAGTCGACCGAGGTGTCCTTCGGCGCGCGAAACACGACGACGTCACCGTGCTCGGGCTCGGCGGCAAAGACACGGCCCGAGATCCAGGACGGCGCGAAAGGGAAGGAATAGCGGCCGTAGCCATAAGCATATTTGGCGGCAAAGACGTAGTCGCCGACCATCAGCGTCGGTGCCATCGAACCCGACGGGATGTTGAACGGCTGATACAGGAAGAAGCGAAACAGGAACGGCGGCGACCACAGCACCGGGATCAACAGGATCAGGACGACGATCGCCTTCCATTCCCGCGGCCGGGCCGTAGGGCGGATCGTTTGCTGAAGAGTGGTCATTCGCTTGCCATGATCGAGTCACCGTGAGATTACGCAACCTTCGCGCGCGTGCAATACCCACTCATGGTTTTGGTCGCACCGGCGCGCGCACGCGTTCATCGCAAACGTCGACAATGGAGATGTGAAGGGCCGCCCGTGGGCGGCCCTTCTGCGTCATGCGCTCTCGGGCGCCTTCAGGCGCACGAGCCGGGCCAGGAGGGCATCGAGGCCCTCGCCGTTGCCGGCATGGAGGTCGATGCGGCCGACCTTCTCGACCAGCCGCTCCAGCGACTCCAGCTCCTTGAGCCGCAGCAGCAGGGGGTTCTCCTCCATCAGGCGGGCGGTGTTCAGGAGCGAACGCGTCGCCGCGGTCTCCTCCTGCCGGCGGATCAGGTTCGCCTTCGCGACCCGCTCCGCCTCCACCACCTTGTTCACCAGCTCCCGGATCTCGCCGGGCAGGATCACATCCTTGACGCCGAGCTCGGTCACCTCCACGCCGGACTCTGCGACGCGTGCCCGCACATAGTCGCGCAGCTCCGCATCCAGCGCCGCCTTCGCAGACAGCACCTCGTCCAGCGTCCGGCCCGCCACCGCCTCGCGGATCGCGAACTGCACCAGGCGGTACAGCCACGCATCCACGTCGGGCACGGTCGCAACCGTGCGCTCGGGATCGACGATCCTGCGGAACGCCGTCAGCGTCACCCGCAGCGCGATGCGATCCTTGGTCAGCATCTCCTGTGCGGTGATCTCGACCGCCTGGGGCCGCAGGTCGAGGCGCTTCACCTCGATCTTGCGGCCGACAGTCCAGAAGGCGTGCCGGCCAGGCGCAAGCCGCTCCACGAGCCGGCCCTCGACATAGAGCAGGCCCGCCTCGTGGTTCTCGACCACCGCTTCCATCACGACAGTCGAGCGGTTGCGCTCGATCATGGTCAGGTGCCGCGCGCCAACCCGGGGATCGGCGGACACATCGATGCGCTCGACATCGATGCGGGTCGCGACCTTCCAGTAGACGCGCACCTGCCAGGGCGTCATCAGATGCACGGGCCGGCCGTCGAGGCTGACGATGGCGATCTCGTCCGCCTTGGTCTCGATCGCCTCGAACAGCTCCGCGGCCAGATCAGGCCGCGCGGCCTTCAGCACCGCGTAGCGATCCGCGGAGAATTCGCTGCGGACCACGTCGAGCACCTCGGCCTTCAGCTCGTGCAGGGGATCGAACAGCCGGTGCTTGCCGGGCGCGAGCACGCGCACGAGCTGTCCGTTGCGCGTGAGCAACGCGCGCTCGCCATCCTTCACCGTCACGTTCAGCATCAGCAAGTGCCAGGTCATGGCACGCCTCCATCATGTTGCCTCCGGCCGCACGCGGCCGGATAGCGGGTTTCGTTTGCAAAGGACATGAGGACGCGGACGACGCTTCCCGGGAGATCGGCGGGCCGGAGCTTGCATGATGACGGGCGCACGCGCGCGATCGCTCGACGCGTGTCGAGCGGTCATGCGGAGCCACCCGGCATCAGCGCAGGCGGTATCCACCGCGGCGCGAAGCCGGTCTCACAGTGTCGTTGTTCGGACGAAAGCCTTTAGGGCAATACGGCCGGACGGCGACTGAAGCGCGCGTCCGGTCCCCTTCAGAGGTATCAGCTTTTCAGGCTGAAACGGAGCGCTGGAGCGGGATTCGAACCCGCGTCACGATGAGTAACAGTCATCTGCTCTACCAAACTGAGCTATCCTTTGTGCAAGAGACCGGAATCGAACCGATGCCTTCGGGTTTTCAGCCCGACGCTCTCCATGAGCCACATCCTGCGTTTGCCCTTCATTCGGCGGAACACGAAACCGCAGAGCGGCCCGCGCCGGTCGGGATCTCAGAGAGCCCGAACCCATGGCCTAGCGAAGGAGGGCGCTAATAGACGAAGCACGTTCGGGTTGCAAGGGGGTGGTGCGAGATTTTTTGGTTTGTCATTCCGGGGCGCGGCGAAGCCGCGAGCCCGGAATCCATAACCACAGGCCTAATTGGAGATGCCGCTGTAGAGATCATCCCAATTCGGATTCTGTTCATCGATCAATCGCGTCTTCCAATCCCGCCGCCACTTCTTGAGCTCTTTCTCGCGAGCGATTGCGCTTACGGGGTCATCGAAAATCTCGAACAGAACCAGCTTGTCGATAGCGTATCGCTTGGTGAAACCCGGGACGATCTTGGTCTTGTGCTCGTAGACGCGTCGAACGAGGTCGCTCGTTACACCGATGTACAACGTGCCGTACTTCCTACTTGCCAGGATGTAGACGTAGTAGGCCATTCCACCAGCCTGTGGTTATGGATTCCGGGCTCGGCGCTTCGCGCCGCCCCGGAATGACGACCGGATGTTAGGATCAGGAAGGCAATCTCAATCAAAAGATACAGCAAGAGATCTTGCTATCGAATGACTGAAGCGTGACGTCAACCGCGCGACGTTTCCTGAAAACACGCCCTCACCCAGTCGATCGTCACACGCGTCGCGGGATCGCGCTTGAGATGGTTCTGCACCAGCAGCCAGGCGTCGCGCCGCTTCGGCAGCAGCGTGGCGCGCAGGCGGCGATCGCCGAGCAAGTCCGCGCAAACATACTCCGGCAACACGCCGACGGCCCGATGCGCGCGGATCAGGTTACGGATGACGCGAACGTTGTCGGTGACGCAGCGCGCGCGAGCTTGCTTCATGCGCAGGAATTGCATCTCGGGAATGGCACCGAGTTCGTCCGGATAGGCGCACAGCACCGGCTCGCCCTCGGTCGCGACAGGCTCGAAATAGTAAATGCGGATCTCGCCGAGCCTGGAGATCGCGAAGTCACCCTTGTCGGGTTTGCGTAGCCGGATGGCGAGATCGGCCTCCCAGCGCGAGAACTTGACGTTCTCGCTCGAGGTGAGGAATTGCAGCGTCAGACCGGGATTGGCGCGCAGGAAGTCGCTCGCGCGCGGCGACAGCACCTCCTCGGCAAACGTGTTGGTGGAGGCGATGCGCAGGCGTCCCACCGGACCTGCCAGGCTCGCGCCGACGCGACCGATCTCGGCGGCATGTGCGGCCATCGCTTCGACATGCGCCAGCACCGCCTCGCAACTCCGCGTCGGTCTGCGGACGCCGTCGGCCGCCTCGAACAGACGCAAACCGAGCGCACGCTCGATGCGCGACAGCCTGCGTCCGACCGTGGTTTCGTCGATGCGCAGCCGCGCGCTGGCGCCCGCGTAGGTGCCCTCGTCCCTGACGGCGGCGATGATGCGCAGATCGTCCCAGTTCATGGCGTCAGGCTATACCGGCCGGGAACAGCCTGCAATATCGCAGCCACCCGCTGCAATATCCCTGCATATCGGCAGGCATTCCCGGGGCTATGTTTGTGCAGCCTTTTGCCCCGGAGATTTCCAGACCATGACGACCGCAAAGACCCTGCTGCAGCGCGGGCGGCCGCGCTCCTGGCACGGGCACGCGAGAGCGGAGCCGCGATCATCCATATCGCCCATCGCGGCAAGGCCGGCAGCCTGTTCGATCGCGGTGCCGACCGCGGCGCCATCGTCGCCGAGCTGAGTCCCCGTGCCGGCGAGCTGGTGATCGAGAAGGAGTTGCCCAATGCGTTTGCCGGCACCGATCTGCAGGTGCGCCTTGCCGCAACCGACAGGAAGAACATCGTACTGGCCGGCTTCATGACGCATATGTGCGTCAGCTCCACCGCCCGTGCCGCGCTCGACCTCGGCTTTCGCACGACTGTTGACGCCGATGCCTGCGCCACGCGCGACCTGCCCGACGGCCGCGGCGGCACGCTGGACGCCCGGACCATCCACGAGGTTGCACTCGCCGAGCTATCCGACCGCTTCGCGATCATCGCGCGCGGCGATGCACTGAAATAACGGAGCATCGCGATGCTGCAGCTCTATTTCTCGCCGATGGCCTGCTCGCTTGCGAGCCGCATCGCGCTGATGGAGGCCGGCCTCGATGCGCGCTATCATCTGGTGCATCTCCGGACCAAGACGGTCGCGGACGACGACGGCGATTTCCGCGGCGTGTCGCCGATGGGCGCGGTGCCGGTCCTGGTGCTGGAGAACGGCGACCGGCTGACCGAAAGCGCGGCGGTGCTGCAATACATCGCCGATGCGAAGCCGGAGGCGGGTCTCGCGCCCCGGTTCGGCGATCCCGACCGCTACCGCCTGCAGGAATGGCTGAGCTTCATCGGCGCCGAGATCCACAAGGCATTCCTGTTTCCGACCTTCTGGTACAAGGACGATGGCTCGCTCGCCAAGCCGCGTGCGAGGATCACGCAGACATTGGCGGTGCCGTCGGCACATCTCGCGGACCGCGAATTCCTCGTCGGCGACCGTTTCACCGTCGCAGATGCACACCTCGCCTGGGCCCTGCTGCTGCTCCGTCCCGCGGGCGTCGACATCGCGCAATGGCCAAGCCTGTCGGCCTATCTCGCGCGCATGCAGGCACGGCCCGCCGTGCGGGAAGCGATTGCAACCGAGATGGAGCTGCGCAAGACGGTGGCGGCAAACCCGGCGTGACAGGATGTCACGGTCGCCAAATCTGACGGGTCCACAGCGAGGGCATTGATACCGACGCGGCATGCGCTAATCTGGGGGATATTTTTCGATATTTCCCTGGAAGGCATTCATGCGTGCTCCTTCTGGAATTTTGCGTCATTTTTTCCTGACCCTCCTCGCCCTCTGGCTGAGCCTAGGACTGAGCCTTACCCCCGCATCGGCGGAAACGCGGGTCGCGCTGGTGATCGGCAACGGCGCTTATGTCTCTACGGCGCAGCTACCCAACCCGTCGCATGACGCCGAAGACGTCGCGGCCTCGCTCAAGCGCAGCGGTTTCGAGGTGTTCCAGGGTATCGACCTGCGCCAGGCCGACATGCAGGACCTGACCATCCGCTTCTCGCGCGCCGCCAGCCGCGCCGATGTCGCGATGTTCTACTACAGCGGCCATGCGATGCAGTACAACGGCGTCAACTATCTGATGCCCGTCGACGCCGTGCTGACGGATGAAGCCGACCTCAAGCGCTTCGTGCGCGTCGACGACATCGTGAACGATTTGCAGCAGGCCAAGAATTTGCGCATCCTCGTGCTCGATTCCTGCCGCGACAATCCACTGGCCGAAACCTTGAAGCGCTCTGCCGGCTCGACCCGCGCCGCCTCGATCGGACGTGGCTTGTCGAAAGTCGAGGCGCCCCGCGGCACGATCGTGTCGTTCTCGACGCAATCAGGGCAGGTCGCCGCCGACGGCACCGGCCGCAACAGCCCCTACACGACCGCGTTCCTCAAGCACATCGAGGAGCCGCAGGAAATCGGCGACGTCTTTCGCGACATCAGCAGCGACGTCTATGATTCCAGCGGCAAGACCCAGCTGCCGGAGCTGTCGCTGTCGATCATCGGCAAGTTCTATCTGAACGGGCCTGTAACGGTCACGGTCGCGCCGGCGGCCCCCCAAGCTGCACCGAAGGCCGATCCCTGCGCGGCCGCCGAGGCGCACTGGAAGGCTGCTGAGGGCATCGGCACGCTGGGTGCCTTTGAGGATCATCTCGCGAGATTCCCGAACTGCATCTTCGCCACCCTCGCCAAGGCACGCATTGAGGGCCTGAAGCAGAAAGTGGCGCTGGCGCCTTCCGGCAACGTCAGAACCACGGGAAGCAAGGATTTCGACGGCAGCTGGGACGTGACGTTGAACTGCCCGGCTTCCGGCAAGGCGCAGGGCTTCACCAGGCCCCTGGTCGCCACCGTGACCAATGGCGTGTTTCACGCCGAGGTGCAGGGCCCGGGCGGTGTCAATCGGCTGGAGATCGACGGCCAGATCCCCGCGGACGGCAAGACGACCTTGAGCGCGCGCGGCACGACGGGGGCGAGCACCTACACACTCAACAACCTCGCACCCGGCTCGCCCTACGCCTTCACGGTCGACGCGCATTTCGATCGCACCCGCGGCAGCGGCAAGCGTAACGAGGCGCGTGCCTGCAACCTGGTTTTCGTCAAGCGCTAAGCCGCGCGATCATCGCGCGGCGTCGCATGCAACGCCCGCTCACACGCCCGTCTGGCTGATGAACTTGGTGTTGAAGTAGCCTTCCATCGCCTCGGTGCCGCCTTCCGAGCCATAGCCGGAATCCTTGATCCCGCCAAACGGCACTTCGGGCAGTGCCAGACCAAAGCTGTTGATCGACATCATGCCGGCCTCGACCGCCGCGCCGATCGCAGCCGCCGTCTTGGCCGAGCTGGTGAAGGCGTAGGAGGCAAGGCCAAAGGGCAGCCGGTTGGCCTCCTCGACCACGTCGTCGAATGACGAGAAGCGGGAGATCAGCGCGAGCGGGCCGAACGGCTCCTCGTTCATCGCGCGCGCATCCTTCGGCACATCGCTCACCACGGTCGGCTCGAAGAAGTGGCCCTTGTTGCCGACCCGCTTGCCGCCGGTCTCGAGCCTGGCGCCCTTGCCGACGGCATCCTGCACCATGCCTTCGATGGCGGTGACGCGGCGCGGATTGGCGAGCGAGCCCATCTTGGAGTCGGGATCGAGGCCGTTGCCGACCTTGAACGCCTTGGCGCTGTCGACGAATTTGTCGACGAATTCGCGGAACACATCGTCCTGCACCAGCATCCGCGTCGGCGAAATGCAGACCTGGCCGGCGTTGCGATATTTCGCCGCCGCGAGGATCTTCGCGGCCGACGCGACGTCGGCATCCCCAAAGACGATCGCCGGCGCATGGCCGCCGAGCTCCATGGTGGCGCGCTTCATGTGCAGGCCCGCAAGCGCATTGAGCTGCTTGCCGACATGGGTCGAGCCGGTGAAGGAGATTTTTCGGATCACCGGATGCGGGATCAGATATTCGGAGATCTCCGACGGCACGCCGTAGACGAGGTTGATGACGCCATCGGGCACGCCCGCATCGGCAAACGCACGGATCAGCTGCGCGGGCGAGGCTGGCGTCTCCTCCGGCGCCTTGACGATGATCGAGCAGCCGGCGGCGAGCGCTGCGGAAAGCTTGCGCACGACCTGGTTGATCGGGAAATTCCAGGGCGTGAACGCGGCGACCGGACCGACCGGCTCCTTCATCGCGATCTGGTAGATGCCGGGGCCGCGCGCGGGGATCAACCGGCCGTAGGCGCGCTTGGCCTCCTCCGCGAACCACTCGATCACGTCAGCGGCGGCCATCGCCTCCATTTTGGCCTCGCCCAGCGTCTTGCCCTGCTCCATCGTCAGCAGCGGCGCGATCTCGTCATTACGCTCGCGCATGATCGCGGCAGCCTTGCGCATGATCCGGCAACGCTCGAACGGCGCGACATTGCGCCAGACCTTGAAGCCGGCGGAAGCAGCGGCGAGCGCCTCGTCGAGATCGGATTGGCCGGCATGCGCGACGGTGCCGATCACCTCCTCGGTCGCGGGATTGCGCACCTCGATCACCTTGCCCGAATGGGCCGGGCGCCATTTGCCGCCAATGAAAAGCTGCGTGTTCGAATAGGTCAACGGAGTCTCCTTTTACGTCGAGCTGTGACAGATGGCGTCCGCTGCGCGCGTCATCTCCGGTCCGAGATAGAGGCGGAAGCGCGGCTCGGCGGCGAGCGTGCGGAAGTCCGCCATCCGCGTCACGCCGCCACCAGCGACGAACAGGAATTGCCCGGCGATCTCGGCGAGGATGTCGAGGTGCCAGCTAGCTGTCGGATGCATGCAGAGGATGACCAGCCTACCCTCGTCGCGCAGCTTGCGGAAGAAATCGAGCATGAAGCCGATATAGCCGTCCTGCAGGTTGAACTGCGGTTCGTCGAACAAGTGAACCAGCGGCGTCCGGGTCGGCGACGGCGCCAGCAAGGCGGACGGAATGCGCTTGCGAAACCGCCTGACCTGATAGGATTGGTGATAGTGGATCGCGAGCCGGTCGCGCTCGCGATATTTGACGCCGTGGATGTCGGTGCCCGCGACTAGCACGCGGCCCGAGGTCGGCGCGTTGGAGCCGGTCATCATCTCGAACAAGGTCGTCTTGCCGGCGCCGTTCGGCCCGACCACGCCGACGATACCCGGCTCCTCGAGAGACAGGTTTGCCTGAAGCGTGAATGTCGGACGGCGAATAACGCGGCCCCTGGTATAGACCTTGCGGACATCATCGAGAACGAGCAGAGGTGCGGCCACTTATTGTACTCCCAGCAAGCGCTGCCGAAGGGCGCGATCATCACGCAAGGTCGCGGCCTCACCGGTCCAGACGATCCGGCCGCGATCGATCACCGCGGCGTGGTCTGCGACCGACAGCGCGATCTCCGCATTCTGTTCCACGACCAGCGAGGCGATCCCCTCCTCTTTCATGCGCAATATGGTCGCGAGCACGTCGCCGACGATCTTTGGCGCAAGACCCTGGCTCGGCTCGTCGAACAGGACCAGTCCCGGCGATCCGACCAATGCGCGTGCAATCGCAACCATCTGCATCTCGCCGCCTGACAGGTTCTCGCAGTCGCGCTCCATGAGATATTCGAGCGGCGAAAAGATCGCGGCGGCCTCCTTGACGCTCCAGTTGCGGAAGCGCGTGCGCTTCTGCGCGATCGCGAGGTTGCGCGCCACCGACAAGGTCGGGCACAGCCGCCGGTCGTCGGGCACCCAGCCGATGCCGGCGCGCGCGATCTCATGGGTCGGATCGCGCGTCACATCATGCCCGTCGAAGCGAACCGCGCCGCGGCGCGGGCGGGTCAGCCCGAGAATCGAACGGAGCATGGTGGTCTTGCCGGCGCCGTTCGGCCCGAGCAGTGCAAACACCTTGGCGTGCTCGATAGCGAGCGAAGCGCCGAACAGCGCCTGGGTCTCGCCGTAGAAGGTATCGACCCCATCCACTTCGAGGATCATGCGAACTTCCCGAGATTGGAGCGACGCACCCATTCGTTCTGCTGCAGCTCGTGCGGCGTGCCACGCGCCACCACCTGGCCCCAATGGATGACCGAGATGCGATCGGCGAGCGAGAACAGGAACTCCATGTCGTGCTCGATGGCGACGATGGTCAGCTGGCCCTTCAGGCGCGCCACCAGAGCTGCCAGCCGCTGCACACCGTCGGAGCCGAGGCCGGAGGTCGGCTCGTCCAGGCACAGCACGCGCGGGGCCTGCGCCAGGGCGACCGCGATCTCGAGTGCGCGGCGGTCGCCATAGGACAGATCCTTGGCGCGGACATCGCCCTTGTCGGCAAGCCCCACAGCGGCGAGCGCTTCGGATGCCTGCTCGGCAAACCTGCGGTCACCGGCTGCGGCCCGGGCGATATCGAGGCCACGGGCGCGAAACGCGGGCAAGCCCATCATGACGTTGTCGCGGGCGGAAAATTCGTCGAACAGGGTCATGATCTGAAACGAGCGGGCGATGCCCTTGGCGGCGATGCGGTGCGGGCTCAATCCCGTGACATCCTCGCCGCCGAGCAGGACTCGGCCGCGGCTCGGTTTCACCCTGCCGGTGAGGACGTTGAAGAAGGTGGTCTTGCCCGCGCCGTTGGGGCCCATCACGCCGTGAAACTCGCCCTCGGCCACCGCGAGATCGACGCTTTCCAGCACGACGCGATCGCCGAAGCGAACGTGCACACCTGCGGCCTCGATCATGCTCATCGCCCGCCCCCGACCAGCAGTCGCATCGCGGACGTGCCGCGTCGCCTTAGCGCGTTCAATGAATGTTGCTGCACGGCGGCCGAGAGCGCGCCCGCAATGCCTTCCGGGCGGAACAGCACGATCGCAATGAACAGCAGACCAAAATAGAGCATCCAGGCATTGGTCAGAGCGCCGATCACGTCGCGCGCGGTGAGGAAGAGAAACACGCCGATCACCGGCCCCCAGAAGCTGACGAGCCCGCCACCGACCAGCGTCATCATCACGACGTAGCCGGATTGATGCAGGCTCATGACGTCGGGGAATGCGGCGAGCTGCGCCATCGCGAACAGTCCGCCGGCAAAGCCGGACACGGCCGCCGACAGCGCAAAGACCGACGCCTTGTAGAGCCACACGTTATAGCCGAGATGGGCGGCGCGAACCTCGCTCTGCCTGATCGCAGCGACCACGCGGCCATAGGGCGAGTGCACCAGCCGCCTTCACAAGACGGCGGTACCGACCGCGAAGACCGCGAGCACGAAATAGTAGAACGCGACATTGTCGGTGAGATCGAACGACACCAGTCCGAAATCGGCCGGCAGCCGCTTGATCTTGAGCAGCCCATCCTCACCGCCGGTGATGCGGTGCGACTTGATCGCCAGTGTCCAGAAGATCTGGCCGAAGGCGATTGTCATGAAGGCATAGTAGATGCCGCGCCGGTGCGAGATGAACAGCGCCACCAGCACGCCGGCAAGCCCCGCGACCACGGCCGCGGCAGCGAGACAGATCCAGAGATTGGCGACAATGTCGAACTGGCAGAGCCCGAACGCATAGGCGCCGATGCCGAAATAGGCGCCATGTCCGAATGAGGGAAGTCCGGCCGTGCCCAGCACCAGGTTGAACGCAAGCGCGTAGAGCGACCAGATCAGGATCTCGATCCCGAGATAGGGATAGAGCCCGATCCGCGTGATCCAGAGCGGCACCGTTGCAAGCACGAGCCAGAGCACCAGCATCGTCGGCGTGACGAGGCGCGCGGCGTCGGATGAAGAATTTGATCCCACAATCATTCCCTAGGCCTCAAGCACGCTTTTCTTGCCCCACAGGCCACGTGCACGGAACGTCACGACGGCAACCAGCAGGATGTACATCGACAACAGCGACCATTCGGACGCGTAGGCACCGGCAAGGCCGACACAGAGCCCGACCAGCAGCCCCGCCACGACCGCGCCCCAAAAGCTGCCGACGCCGCCGAGCACGATCACCAGGAACGCGGGGATGACGGCATCGACGCCCATATGCGGACGAATGCCCCAGATCGGCGCAACGATGATGCCCGCGATCGCGGCCAGCATCGTGCCGAACACGAACACCAGCAGCCGCAAGCGCGACAGGTTGATGCCGAGCGCGCGGACGATCTCGCTGTCATGCGTACCGGCCTTGACGGTTGCGCCGAACGACGTCTTTTCGATCAACAGCCAGACCAGGCCGATGATCCCGGCCGCGATGCCCGCCGCGTAGAAGCGATAGGTCGACCAGATCAGATCGCCGAACAGGAAGCCGCCGTTGATGGCGGACGGCACCTGCAGCACATAGTCGCGCGTGCCCCAGACCAGGCGGATCAACTCCTCGATCACCATCGCTGCGCCGAAGGTCAGGAGAAGCCCGTACAGCGGGTCCTTGCCATAGGTGCGCCGCATGCAGAGCTCGATCAGCATGCCGACGAGACTCACGATCACGGGTGAGATCACGAGCGTCGCGGCATAGCGCCAGCCGAGCGGGAGCGCGAGCCACGCTTTCGCAAGATCGGCCGGCAATGGCGGGCGCGGTCCGGTCAGTTGCATGGCAACATAAGCCCCGAGCGCGAACAGGGACCCATGCGCAAGGTTGATCTGCTCCATCAGCCCGACAATGAGCATGAAGCCGAGCGCGATCAGCGCGAACAACAGGCCGAGCGTCAGGCCGTTGAGGAGATGCGGAAGAAGGTCGAACAAGGTCTTGGCTCTCGCAACTGGCATGCTTCACCCGGGGACGCGGATGGTCCGGGCGCGCGGCGCACGAGATTGCGCGCCGCCGTTCTGCGACGTGACGTACCGTCTCTAGGAATCGACGGTCGGCACCTGCTCGTAGGGCGTGAGCTTGCACTTGCCGGGCGCAGCGTCATCGGCGGCCGATTTCGGCTCCGTCCAGCTGATGATCTCGAACAGATCTGTGTTGTCGGCCGGCTTGGCGTTGCGCCGCGCCAGATAGATCGTCTGCTGCATCTGATGCGTCGCCGGATCCATGTAGGCGTCGAAATGCTGCATGCGGTCGGTCGCCGAGACCTTGAGGCTCTCGAGTTCCTTGATGATCTTGACGTTGTTGGTCGACCCTGCCCGCTCGATCGCACGGAGCAATTCGCGCGTCGACATGTAACCGTTGTAGGAAACGTTGCCGGGCACCGGGATCGGACCGTCCTTGTTGGCGGCTTGCCATTTCTTGACGAAGTCGGCGACGCCGGGCAGCTGCAGCTTGTGATACCAGGTCGTGCCGAACACGCCGAACAGGCTGTCGGGCGCGCCCCAGACGTCGGGCCAGTCCTGCTGGTTGTTGATCCAGGCGGGCTTGCCGTCGAGCTTGAGCTGCGCCACCTGCTCGCGCAGCGCCTTGATGTCGTCACCGCCGATCGCAGTCGCCACCACGTCGGGTTTCGACTGCTGGATCTTCAGGAGATAGGCGGTGAAGTCGCGCGTGTTCTGCGGCACCAGGAGATTGTCGATGATCTTGCCGCCGGCAGCCTCGACCTGCGCCTTGGTCGCGGCGGACGTCGTGTGACCCCAGACGTAATCGTTGGTCAGCAGCATCCAGTTCTTGCCGATGGAATCGACGGCGTTCCTGACCGATGCCTTCGAGAAATTGGTGCCGTTGCCGTCCCAGACGAATTTCACACGCGAGCAGTTCTCTCCGGCCTCGCTCGGCGCGGAGGAATTGGTGTTCATGTAGATCACGCCGTATTTGCTGGCGACCTGGGTGATGGCGTTGGCGACGCCGGAATGCAGCGCGCCGATCAGGATGGTGCAGTCCTCGCGGCTGATGAAGCGTTCGGCGACGCGGCTGCCTGTCGCCGGCGTCGTTTCGGTGTCCGCGGTGATGAACGAGACCTGGCGCCCGAGCACGCCGCCTTTGGCGTTGAACTCGTCGATGGCCATCTTGATGCCGCGGAAATCATCCTGGCCGCTGTTGCCGTATTGGCCGCTGGCGTCGCAGGTCAGGCCGAGCTTGATCGGCTTCGCGCCTTGCGCCCACGCATGATTCTCTTTCCACGGCCCGAAGAAACTGCCGGTGCCGCCGATGACGCTGGCCATCAAGCTGCCCTTCAGAACGCTTCGCCGTGAGATCTGACGCCCTCTCATCGTTTCCTCCCGTTTTCGAAATCTTTTGCTTTTTTGTGTGGTTAGAATATTCATTCTATTTATTATGTAAAGTAGAATATTTGATCCAAACGGTGAAATGCCGTTAAACAGGCGACCGATCTGGAGACCCGAGACGATGAACAAGGCACAAGGCGCGATGAGCTACGACGAGCTGCGCGGCGCCATTGCGCAGCGGCACCGGGCGCTGTCCGGCCGGCTGCAGCAGATCGCGGAGTTCGTGCTCGATCACCCGACCGATGTCGCGCTCGGCACCGTCGCAGAGGTGGCACAGCGCTCGGGCGTGCCGCCCTCGGCGATCGTTCGCTTCGCCCATGCACTCGGCTTTGGCGGCTTCACCGAGATGCAGCAGGTGTTCCGCTCCCGCCTCGTCGCCGGCGTCGCGCCAAGCTACAAGGCCCGGCTCGCCCGCATGAAGAGCGAGGAGAAATCGGTGCTCGGCCGCCAGCCGGCCGCGGTGCTGTCGCGCTTCGTCTCGGAAGCGCAATCGGCGCTGGTGACGCTGAGCCAGTCCGTGCATGCGCGCGAGCTCGACGCGGCAACCGCGATCCTCGCGAAAGCGCGCGACATCTATCTGCTCGGCCTCGGCGGCTCGTTTCCGGTTGCGACCCACCTCGCCTATGTGCTGCGCAAGCTCGGACGTCGCGTCGTCCTGCTCGATGGCACGGGCGGCAGCATCCACGAGCAGTCGCATGCCGCGACCACGGAGGACGCGCTGGTCGCGATCAGCTTCCGGAACTACTATCCGGATACGGCGCGGCTGTTTCCCGAACTCGTTGCGCGCGGCGTACCCACGATTTCCATCACCGACAGCCTCCTGAGCCCGATCGTCGAAGGCGCAAGCGTCGTGTTTGAGATCCAGGACATGCCCGAGCCGGCGCTGCGCACGCTGGTCGCACCGATGTGCCTCGTGCAGGCGATGGCGATCGGGCTCGATCTCGCGGCAGACTGACATTCACAACAGGAAAAAGATCATGACATCGCATGACACGGCGAAGCTCTTGGCAGGCAAAGTCGCGCTGGTGACCGGTGCGGGACGCGGGCTCGGACGCGCCTTTGCAGAGAAGCTCGCCGCGCTCGGCGCCGACGTCGCCATCCACGGCATGCGCGAGAACGGACCGGCGGAATATGGCGAGGGTACCACCCTCACCGCAGTGGCCGCCGAGATCGGCCAGCAATTTGGCGTCCGCAGCCAGCGAGTGCTCGGCGATCTCACCAAAGGCGAGGACATCGCGCGCGTGATCGCCGAGACGGAGGCCGCGCTCGGCCCGATCGACATCCTCGTGCACAATGCCGGCGGCGACATCGCAGCCGCCGGCGGCAAGCCGGACCCGAACGACGCGGTGAACATCAAGGAGGCAGATGTGCGCGCGGTGCTGGAGCGCAATCTGCTCTCGACCATCCTGACCTGCCAGGCGGTCGCGAAGGGCATGATGGAGCGGCGGCGCGGCCGCATCGTCACGCTCGGTTCGGTCGCCGCGTTCAAGGGCCGCACCCAGGGCTCGATCTACGCGGTGTCGAAGGCCGGCGTGACCCACTACACGCGATGCCTGGCCGACCAGCTCCGCGCTTACGACATCGCCGTCAACTGCATCGCGCCCGGCGATACCCGCACCGGCCGCTTCCTCGGCACGCGCGCGGTGGACCCCGACAGGATGGTCGAGACCGGCACGCTCGACCGCATCGCGACCGTCGACGAGGTCGCACGCGTCGTCGAGTTCTTTGCAGGTCCCATGGGCGCCTTCGTCTCGGGCCAAGTGCTCAGGATCGACGGCGGCGGACAATGCTGGCCGGGCTAAAGCAGAAAAGAAAAGGGCCGCTGCAAGCGGCCCTTTGAGATCATCGTGAATTGACCGAGCTCACTCGACCCGCGCCAGCACCGCGAGCTTGCGGATGCCCTTGTTACGGTAGGCGTCGAGGAACGCGTAATAATCCTTGAACGACACGCAGCCGTTGGAATCGCCGTTCGGCCCGAGCATGAAGGTGTGGGCGAGCAGGCCGTCGCGGCCGTAGATCGCGCTCTCGCCGCCGATCGGGGTCAGGCGCAGCGCCGGCACGCCATGGAACAGCGCTTCGCGCGGCTTCAGCGTGTAGATGTGCGGCGGCGTCACGCCGCGCATGCGGACGCGCGAGGAGCGCGGATCGTCGAGATTGGAGCCGAGGCCGGAATGCGCCTCGAGCTTGGTGCCGTCGGGCAGGTAAACCATCTTGGCGGTGATGTCGTAGACCGCCGTGTCGCGCTCATAGGGCGCCGAACCGCCGAGCATGGGGTTCTGCTCCCTCGGCGCGATGGACGCGGTCACGCTGGCATCGGCCGAGGCATAGGCCAGCAGCCCGCCGGACGGCTCGCGCTTGCCCCAGAGCTTCTCGACCATCGACTGGCGCGGCCCGGTGATCGACATCACCGCGGCCTTGGCGCGATCGGCAAACGATTTCGGCCTCGCCTCGGGCGCCGGCACAATCTCGGCCGGATCGGCCGAAGCCAGTTGCATCTGCGCATCCGGCGCGCGCTTGGCCTTGTCCGCAGTCTTGTCGGCAATCTTGGCCGGTGCCGCCGGCTTCAGCGCGTCCGCGACCTTCGCGATCACGCTCTGCTTGGGCGCGTCCTTGACGACGGCGACCTGGGTTGCGGGCGCGGCGCTCGCCGCATTCGACGCCACGCCCTGGGTCGCGGCCGCGGCAAAGCGCTCGTTGAACATCTCGCGCGAGATCGGGGCTGCGACCTGGAGCCGGTCGGGCAGCAGCGCAAAGGTGTCCCCGATGGCCTCGCCGGCCTCGCGCAGCGCCACCCTGGGCGCGCGCTTGATCACGGGCTCGTCGTAGCCAAGGCTGCCGACGGTCGGATAGACGCTGGCGCCGAAGACGTTGCTGTAAATGGTCCAGCCGGCGCCCATCACGACGCAGCCGATCGCCGCCGCGCCCAGCCAATTGGTGGTGGTCATTTTCCGGGAAGGCTTCCGAAGAGAATTCTTGCCAGGATTTTTGGACTTCCGTGCCGCGTTACTCTGCGCAGCGATACTTGTACTCATTCGCCTTGCGTCCAGGACGGTGTCACTCAGTCCCCCTTCGAAGTGCCGCTGGTCACGATCCGGGAACAGCATCTCGCAGGAGGTCGGAGCGTCATTAAGGCGACTTTTAGTTAAATGCAGATTAAGTTCGGGCAGATGTGAGGCACCGCGTTAACGCTGTCCCATTTCGAGAAAAAAGTCCGCAGAACTACGGACTTAGGAGCGTCTGTTAACTATAATTCTCGGCCGGTTCGGCACGTTCGACGGACGTCACAGGCCGCCCCTCTAAGGCCATCCAACCAAGTCGTTTTCGTGGTCTTCAATACCCGGACAATAGCGGGGAAGCATTGCGCGAGGCTGGTGCGCGCCGCCCTCTCCAGCGGGTGCCAGCAGGGTGGCAGCAAGCCCGTCCCACATCACACATCGCGCACAGAGTGCTCACGCGGCACGGCGCCCTGACTGAAAGTTGATCGCGTCGGACTGGAAAAGACCGCACCGAGGAAATAGCTCCGAGAGCGGCACTTTTCAGCAGCCTCTGCGTGTGATACGGTACCGTATCAACATCGCTTTGAACTGTGCCAAGCACGCAAACGGAGGCTGGCATGAGAGGGATCGCGGGCGCCGGTATTTTCGCTCTGGCGTGGTTGTTTCAGTTGATCGGGTCTGCGAACGCACAGCCGGTTGCCAATGTCGGCTGCACGGCATCGCCATCGGCTGCGGGCACGCAGGTCTGGCGCTGCGACAACGGCATCACCATCGTTGCGGAAAACGGCGCCAGATTTGAACTTAAGGACGCCAACCGCGACGGACATATTGACTCCGTGGAGTTGAGCAGCAAGGCGCTGCTGATCGAGGTGCCCAAGAAGCCCGGCGGCAATCCCTTCAAGGTGCTGACGCCGCAGGCGATCGCCGCAGTGCGCGGGACCAAATGGGCCGTCGATGTCGCTGAAGCCAAGACCGCGGTCTTCGTTGCCGACGGCCGTGTCGGCGTGAGCCGCAGGGCTCGTGGACGCGGCGTTGTGCTCGGACCGGGCCAAGGCGTCGATGTCGAGGCAACGGGCCCGTTGACCGTCAAGACCTGGGGCCAGCCGCGCGTCGACGCGCTGATGGCAAGACTGGGTCAATAAGGCCTGGACAATTAAGGCCCACGCAGCAACGCCCGGGCGACAAAGAAGATTGCAGTACGTAATGACTAGACGCGTTCAGATCCTGGTGGCACTCGTCCTCACCGCGCTGTGGGGTGCCGGCATCTATGCCGGCCACGCCAACGGTCATCTGCGCTTTCTCGATCGGCTCGAGGCGACGCTGACGGATTGGCGGACCCAGGTCCGCGGCGTGCAGGCGCCACCCGATCTCGTCACCATCGTCGCCATCGACGACACCGTCGTGAAACGCGGCGGCAGCTATCCGCTGCCGCGTGCCGATCTCGCGCGCGTCGTCGACACCATCGTGCAGTTCAAGCCGAAGGTCGTCGGGATCGACCTGCTGCTGGTCGACCGCAGCGCGGCGATCGGCGATGCGACGCTGGCCAACACGCTCGCAACCGGCCCCATGGTGCTCGCCGCCGCGGCGATCTTCCCGACCGCCAGCGAGACCGTGGAGCCGGGCGCCCAAGGTCCACTCGCCGCCCTGCCACAGGCCGAGCGCTTCCTGCTGCCGCTGCCCGCCTTCGCCGATCACGCCGAGGTCGGGGTCGTCAACGTCGCGACGGGGCAGTCGGGCTCGCCGCTTTCGGTGCCGATGCTGTTCCGGACCCGTGACAAGGTCGAGCTGTCGTTTCCCTTGCGGGTCGCGGCGCGCGCGCTCGACAAGCCGCTGACGATCGCGCCGGATCATCTCATGCTCGGCGATCGCGCGGTGTTGACCGACTCCGACTTCGCGCTGCCGATCACCTATTACGGTCCGCGCCGGACCATCCGCACCGTCAGCGCCCAGAGCATTTTCGACGGCACGCTCAATCGCGCGGCGATCGAGAACCGCATCGTCGTGATCGGCGCCGCGGTCGCCGGCGGCGGCGACTTCTATCCGACACCGTTCGATTCCCTGATGCCCGGCGTCGAGGTGATCTCGACCGCGATCACCCATCTCGTCGCCGGTGACGGCATCATGCGCGACCGCAAGGTCCACATCGCCGACGCGCTTATCGCGATCCTCTTGCCGATGCTGCTGGTCGGCCTGCTCGCCTGGCGGCGCAGCGCGCCTGGCATTGTCGCGGCCGCCGCGGTGATGATCGCCTGGGCCGGGCTCAATCTGTTCGCCTTCACGCACGGCGTTTGGCTGAACGCCGCGACGACACTTGCCGCCGCGGTGCCGCCGGTCGCGGTCTTTGCCGGCGTGCAATTGTGGGCCGGCGGCCGCCGCACGCAATATTTTGCCGCCAAGAGCAAGTCGCTGGCGCAATTCCAGGCGCCCGCCGTGCAGGAATGGCTGACGCGCGATCCGAATTTCCTGTCCAGGCCGGTCCGGCAGGATGCGGCGGTCGTCTTCATCGATCTCTCAGGCTTCACGACGCTCAGCGAACGGATCGATCCGGACGAGCTCCAGGATCTTCTGAGGGCATTTCACGCGCGGATCGACAAGGCCGCGGTCGATTGCGGCGGCCTGATCACCGGCTTTCTCGGCGACGGCGCCATGATCCTGTTCGGACTGCCACACCCGATGCCCGACAACGCGGCGCGCGCGCTGCAATGCTCGATCGACCTGTATCGCAGCGTCGATCGCTGGATCGCTTCGCTGCCGCCTGCCCTTCGCGGCCAGCTTGGTTTCAAGATCGGTGCGCATTTCGGCCCGATCGTCGCCTCCCGCCTCGGCGAAAGCCACCAGCACATCACGGCGACCGGCGACACGGTCAACGTCGCGAACCGCTTGATGGAGGTTGCCGCCCAGAACTGCGCGCGGCTCGCGCTCAGCGATACGCTGCTGGATGCGGCCGACTTCCACGGCGCTCCCGACGGCATTCTGTCAGGTCCCCTGCTCACACAGGTCCGCGGCCGCTCCGGCGTCGTGACCGTCTGGTTCTGGCGCGACCAGAACGGGCCGGGTCAGGCCGCCACCAGGGCCGAAATGATCGACTGATTTTGGGGCCGCCTACCGCGCTTCCGGCGGCGGCGAGCGGTCGAGCACGTCGCCCTTGGCGCCTTCGAGCAGATCAATGCCGTAGGTCTCGACCACGAGCGGTCCGCGCTTGCGCTGCAATTGCGCAATTTGCGTCACCTTCGCGAAGAGCTCGTCGAGGGCGGGATGGCCGTCCGGGCGCAGGTCGTCGACAGAGATCAGCTTGCCGGCAAGCAGCTTTGGATCGGGCTCGGGCATGTTGACCCAGCGGATGCGCTGGTTCTGCTGCAGCACGCAGGTGCCACGCGGCAAGTAAAAGGCGAGCCAGCCCGTGGTGCCGTAGTCCTGCGCGAGCACGCAGGTCGCGCCACTGCGCACGCGCACCGCCTCGATCTCGGCGGCGAGCTCGCGCCAGCCGACGCCGACGCTGCGCACCGTCGCGTCGCGGCGATAGCCCGACAGCCAGCCGGTGTTGGCCTGCACGATCAGCGCGGCAAACATCACGATGCCCACGGGCGCGGCCCAGCGCAGGCAGAAATCCACCAGGCGGCGCGCGCGTGGTTGCCACGGCACGAGATTGGTGGCGGCGGCCGCGGCAACGATGAAGGGCGGATAGACCGGCGCGAACCAGTTGGCCTCGACGCGGGCATGCAGCGAATGCCAGACGAAATAGACGACGATGGTCCAGAACAGCGTCTCGATCAGCACACGCGAAGCCAGCGCGCCGGCCCGGCGCCAGGTCAGCGCGTGCAGGCCCATCGCGCCGAGGATGAAGACCAGTGGGGTCGCGAAGGCGATCTGGGTCGGGATCAGCTCGGCGATGAAGACGGGACGGAAGTCCTCGATCTTGGCGCGGCCGAGCTGCTTTACGAACGAGACCCATTGGTGATCCGCATTCCACAGGATCACCGGTGAGAACAGCGCGAACGCCACGAGACCGCCGAGATAAGGCCAAGGCGAGAGGAACCAGCGCCGCAGTTTCGGCACGGCCGCGAGCCAGATCAGGATCGCGGCGCCAAAGAACATCGCGGTGTATTTCGACAGCAGCGCCGCGCCGACCGCCGCGCCGACAGCGAGCCACCAGACGCCGCGGCCGGTCTCCAGCACCTTGGCGAGGAAGAACAGCACAAAGCTGGAGGCAACCAGCAGCGGCGCATCGGGCGTCACGATCAGCGTGCCGACCGAGGCCATCATCGTCACATTGAGCAGGATGGCGCTGGTCGCCGCCACCCGCGCGCCGCCGAACAGGATGGCGGCGGAGCGGTAGATCGCGTAGCTCATCGGCAGCGCGAGCAGGATCGAGAACACGCGGACGGCGAGCTCGGTGTCGCCGGCGATCATGGTGCCGGCGCGGATCACATAGGCGACCATCGGCGGGTGGTCGTAATACCCCCCGGCGAGGTTCTTCGACCACATCCAGTAATAGGCTTCATCGAAGGTGATCGGCGTGAACGCGGCCGCAACCAGCCGCAAGCCGACCAGCGCGACGATCGCCAGCGCGGTATTGCGGACAATCCGCGCGTCAGCCCCGCCCATGTCGAGCTATTTCTTGCGCCAGACGAACAGTCCGGACATCGCGTAGTTCCACACCACGCCCATCAGCGCGCCGGCCATGCCGGCCAGCCACCAGATCGGCTCCTGGTCGTAGACCGAGAAGGCGACGCCGACATTGGCGAGCAGGCCGACGCTGCACACGATGTAGAAGGCGATCAGGCCGCGCAGCAGCGCAAAGCCCTTCAGCCGCTGGTCACGATAGGTGAGGAAGTTGTTGAGGACGAAGTTGCTGGTCATGGCGACGACGGCGCCCGCGGCCTGCGCCTCCGCGAACGGCGCCTTGAACAGCTGAAGGGCGATGAACAGCGTCGTCAGATGCACCACGAGGCCGATGCCGCCGACCATCGCGAACAGGATGAAGCGCAGCGAGACCGCATCGTTGGTGAACTTGGCCAGCACCAGGCCGAGAAAATCCAGCGCGACCATGGAATCGAGCTTGCTCTCGCCGTGCTGGCGCTGACCGAACGTGTAGGGAATTTCAACGGCTCGCAAGCCACCGTTCGCGCTCGCGACGAGGTCGAGCAGGATCTTGAAGCCGTGCACCGACAGCTTCGGCGCGAGCTCCTCGAAACGGTCGCGGCGAACCATGAAGAAGCCGCTCATGGGATCGGCGATCTCGACCCGCAGCACCTTCTTTGCGACCTCGGTCGCCAGCGCGCTGGCGCCGGCGCGCTGCTTGTTGAAGCCTTCGCTCTTGTAGCCCTCGATGTAGCGGCTGCCGACGACGAGATCGGCCTGGTCGCTTGCGAGCAGCAACAGCATCTTCGGCAGTTGCGTCTCATCGTGCTGGAGGTCGGCATCGATCACGGCCACATAGGGCGCACTGGAGGCCAGGATGCCCTCGATGCAGGCGCCCGACAGGCCGCGGCGGCCGATGCGGCGGACACAGCGCACGCGGTTGTCGCGCTGTGCCAGCGCGCGCACGACGTCCCAGGTGCCGTCGGGCGAATTATCGTCGACGAACACGACTTCCCAGGCGACGTTGACGAGCGTCGCCTCCAGCCGCCGGTACAGCACCGTGACGTTGTCGCGCTCGTTGAACGTCGGGACGATGACCGACAGTTCCGGCGCCTCTTGAGCCTGCGGGGGAGTGCCGGAGCCCGGTCTGATCGCTTCATTCATGACGGCAGCGTATATCCGCCGCGTCCTGCGCTGCCAAGACGTTGCGCTGCCAAGATCTACCGAGCTGGGGGTCTGTGGGGAAAGGCCCAAAAAGGGCCCAAAAATGCCAACGACCCCGGAACGGCGGACCGCGCGTACATCCGGCGCAAGCCCAAGCTATTCCAAGGTCGTTCCAGCGCCGGAGGTTTCACTCAACGTCGCCGTTAGAGGCTAAATAGGTACGGCAAAACCGCTTCGCAAGGGGGCATAGCGGCTCTTTTTCAGACCCTTGCTAGTTCGGGACTTCCTTGATCACGGGCCCACGCGGCGCGGGGGCGGCCGGGACAGCGGGCGCTGCGGCCGGAGCCGGCTCGGCCTTTGCCGGCCTGGGCGGCTTGCCGTACTGGCCGATCGGCCCCAATACGACGGCGACCGCGAGCACGACCGCCGCGACGATCGCGCCCAGAATGCCACCCACCGACTCAGACGACATGGAAGCCCATCCCCGTTCCAGATGCCACCAGTGATACCATGGATGCGCGCGGAGCTGGAAGGGCTGCCGAAGGGGGCGAATGGTGAGTAGCGAATAAGGCAAGCCCGGCTTCTGCCCTACTCGCTATTCGCCACTCCCCATTCCCTACTTCGTCGGCGGCCTGTGCTTGACGAAGGCCGTCACGATGTCCTTCTGCGCCGACTCGACCGCCCTGTTCGCGGTGGCGAGATGGGCGCCGGCATCGATGTTCGGATATTGCGTGGTGAGATAGTCGAGCAACGCCACCCGGTAATATTGCCGCTCCGACGGACAGGCGCCCGCGACCGAGCGGCCGAAATCCTGTTCTGACATTCCCTGATTGGAGTCGCGCGAATATTCCCGCGCCAGGCAATGCCAGTAATCGTCGCGGCCCTGCATGGCGAGCTTCTGCACGCCCTTGGCATCGTCGTCATCGTCGGCCATGGCACCAAATGTCATGGCAGCAGATGTCATCATGACGAGCGCCGCTCCCACCATCAGCATCCGCATTCTTGTTCTCCTTTTGCGCGGGTCCCGTTACGACCTTAGACGGGATGGCGCAACTGGCCAATCACATCTGGTTTGATTAGGATGAGGTCCCTCCCCGTCGATGCGAGACCCTCCCGTGGCCAAAGCAAAAACCGCGTCCAAAAAATCCGGCAACATTTTCATCGGCGTCGGCGGCTGGACCTTCGAGCCCTGGCGCGGCGTGTTCTACCCGGAGAAGCTCACGCAGGCCAAGGAGCTGTCTTATGCCGCCTCGAAGCTGACCTCGATCGAGATCAACGGCACCTATTACGGCTCGCAGAAGCCGGAGAGCTTTCGCAAATGGGCCAGCGAAGTGCCCGATGGTTTCGTGTTCTCGGTGAAGGGACCGCGCTTCGCCACCAACCGGCGCGTACTCGCCGAGGCCGGCGATTCCATCAAGCGGTTCTATGATTCCGGCGTGCTGGAACTCGGCGACCATCTCGGACCGGTGCTGTGGCAGTTCGCGCCGACGAAAAAATTCGACGGCGCCGATTTCGGCAAATTCCTCGAGCTGCTGCCGCGCAAGCTCGAGGGGCGCGCGCTGCGCCATGTCGTCGAGGTCCGCCACGACAGCTTTTGCGCGCCGGACTTCGTCGCGCTGATCCGCGAGTTCGAGACGCCTGTCGTGTTCGCCGAGCACGGCAAATATCCGGCGATCGCCGACGTCGCCGGCGATTTCGTCTATGCACGGCTCCAGAAGGGCAATGACGAGATCAAGACCTGCTATCCGCCGAAGCAGCTCGATGCCTGGGCCAAGCGCCTTCAGGACTGGGCCGAGGGGAGTGAACCCGACGATTTGCCGAAGGTCGACGAGGCCAAGCCGAAGAAGGAGCCGCGCGACGTGTTCGCCTATGTCATCCACGAGGGCAAGGTGCGCGCACCGGCCGGCGCCATGGAACTGATCGCGCGGGTGAGCTGAGGATGCTCCATGGCAAAGGCGAAAAAGCTCTTCACCATCGGTTATGAGCAGACGCCACCCAAGGCGGTGCTCGACGAACTGGAAAAGGCCGGCGTCAAGCTCGTGGTCGACGTGCGCGCGGTGACCTCTTCGCGCCGGCCCGGCTTTTCGAAGAAGCAGTTGTCCGCAGGCCTCGATGAACGCGGCATCGCCTACGTCCATCTCGCCGCGCTCGGCACGCCGAAGGAGGGCCGCCTCGCCGCGCGCAGCGGCCAATACGAAGTGCTGGAGAAGATCTATTCAAAGCACCTGAAGACGCCTCAGGCCCGGGAAGAGATGGACGAGCTCTCGGCGCTGGTGATGAAGGCCGGCCCGGTCTGCCTGCTCTGCTACGAGCGCGATCACACCCATTGCCACCGCCAGATGATCGCGGAGATCATCGAGGAGCGCGATGGCGTGGCGGTGAGAAATTTGGCGGGGCGGCAGGTGTGATCGTCCCGGGCATGACGGAGAGACCCTACCCCTCTCCCGCCAGCTCGAACGTCCCCTCCATCATCTGCACGCAATGGCCGCCGACATAGGCATCAAGAAGGGCGCCGCCCTCCTTTTCCACTGTCGTCCGCAGGATGCTCGGCCGGCCCATGTCAAAACCCTGGCCGATGATGAGCTTCAGCTCGCCGTCGCGGAGTGGATCGAGCGTGGCGAGCAGCGCGGCGGCGGCGACCGTTGCGCTGCCGGTGGCCGGATCCTCGGCGAAACCGCTGGCACCGCGCATGAACATCCGCGCCTGGAGGTCGCAAGGCGCCTGCGCCGCCGGGATATCGCGCGTGTAGAAATAGATCGAGAACGCGCCGTCGCGCGGCAGTGTCCGGCCGAACGCCGCAGCATCGGGCGCCGCCCGCCGCAGCGCGTCGCGCGAATGCAATTCCGCGACGACGAACGGCGTGCCGACGCCGACGACCTCCGGCACATGACGATCGGTCCTGATGTCGTCCGCGGTCAATGACAGGCACGCGGCGACCTCGGCGGCGGACAGCTTTGCAAGTCGCGCCAGCGGCTGCGGCGCGGTCAGCTCGGCGCCGACGACCTTGCCCTGCTCCCGCCAGATCTCGACCGGCACGATCCCGGCTTTCTCTTCGAACAACAACCGCGGCCAGGGCTCATTGCTGCGCCGGGCCAGCACGAAAGCGGTGCCGACATTGGGATGACCCGCGAAGGGAAGCTCCCTCACCGGCGTGAAGATGCGGACCTCCGCGTCGTGGCCGGGGTTGTGCGGCGGCAGCACGAAGGTCGTCTCGGAATAGTTGAACTCGGTCGCGATCGCCTGCATCTGCTGCGTCGTGAGCCCGCCGGCATCGAGCACCACGGCGAGCTGGTTGCCGCCGAAGGCGCGGTCGGTGAACACGTCGACGGTGATGTAGCGGCGCTGCATCGCTCATTTCCTCTTCACGCAAATCGCAGCCGCGCTCGGCTGCATCGCCGGCACTCTACAAGCCGGCGACATCGCCCGTCATGCCCCAAAATTGAGTGCAATCGGAGCAATCGCGGAAGACGCTTCAGAAGCGGAAGAGTGAACGTGGCGATACGAGCACTTGCGCACGCTCGGCTGGATCGGTGATCAGCGTGTCGAGAAACTGGCGGTTCCTCTCATAGCTCTGCGACGCCTCGAACTGTGTGTGCGGCCAGTCGCTGCCCCACAGCAGACGATCAAGACCGTAAGCACTACGCAGCAGCGGATAGGTTTCCTTCGCAAAGCTCTCGCCAGCCGTGCCGTTGCGATACGGCGCCGAGATCTTCACCCAGACGTTCTTCGTCGCCCCTAACTTCAGTACCGACTGAAAGCCGGGATCGGCGACGCCGAGCTTTGGATCCGGCAGCGCGTAGTGATCGAGCACGACGGTGACGCCGTGATCGAGCAGCTGCGGCGCCAGCAGTGCGAGATCGGACGCGCTGCGCTGGAGCTCGACTTGCCAGCCCATCGATTTCACGTTTCCGAGCAGCGCCTTCCATTCGCCGGCAGCGAGATCGGGCAAGGGCTGGCCGACGAGATTGAGGCGGATGCCGACGACGCCGGCGCGATCGAGCGCGCGCAGTTCGTCCGCGGTCACGGAAGGATCGACCACTGCGATGCCACGCAGGCGTCCGCCGGCCGTCTTCAGGCTCTCGACCAGATATGAATTGTCGGTGCCGAGAAAGCTCGGCTGCACCAGCGCGCCATTGCTCATGCCATTGCGGTCGATCTGCTCCAGATACAGCGCCAGCGGCGCATCGTAATCGGGGGCATAGCGCCGGCCGGGCGCGAGCTTGAGGCCGCGGTGGAAGACATGGGCATGGGTATCGATTGTCGGCAAGCTCGTCTCACTCTTCGCTCGGCTCGCGACGGCCGTGGCCGACACGAGGGATACAAGGCCTGTGCCGAATTGGCGGCGCGTCAGGCCACGCTCGCGGGATATCATGGTGACTGCTCCCCATCCGGCGTCAGGCGCGCGTCGCCGCGGCTTGTTCGAAAACCTTGCCGCGGGTTTCGGGCAGCAGCACCACCGCGATCAGCACCAGCGAATAGGCGAAGGCCGCATCGATGCCGATCGCCGGTCCGAGCCCGATATGGTCGCTGAGATAGCCCACGAGGAAGGGGAACGCGGCGGAGACGATACGGCCGAAATTGTAGCAGAAGCCGACACCGGTGCCGCGCACGCCCGTTGGATAGAGTTCGCTGAACAGCGCCGCCATGCTGGCCGGAATGCCGGCCGAGAAGAAGCCGAGCGGAAAGCCGAGCACCAGCATCTCGCCATTGGTCAGCGGCGCGAAGATGTAGATCAGCACGGTGACGATGCAGGCGCTGGCGAAGAAGGTGACATTGGCCCTGCGGCCGATGCGGTCGCTGATGATGCCGCTCGCTATGCAGCCGCAGAAGAAGGCAACGATGATGACTGCGAGATAGCCGCTGGAGCCCAGCACCGACAGATGCCGCACTTCGCGCAAGTATGTCGGCAGGAACGTGGTCAGGGCCGCGTAGCCGCCGTGGGCGCCGATGCCAAACAGGCCTCCGATCAGCGTCGAGCGCAGCACGTCGCGATGGAAGATGCCCGAGAGCGTGGCGAAGAACGGCGTCTTTCCGGCTGCGACCGCGCGCGGCGGCTCCTTCAAGCCGCGGCGGATGAAGATGATGAGGAGCGGGGCAACAGCCCCAGCGCAAACAGCAGCCGCCAGGCGATGTCGGCGGGTGCATAAGTGAACACGAGGGCCGAGAGCAGCACAGCTGCGCCCCACCCCACGGCCCAGGCGCTCTGCACCGAGCCCAGCGCCTTGCCGCGATGCTCGGGGCGAATGATCTCGGCCATCAGCACCGCGCCGCAAGCCCATTCGGCGCCGAAGCCGAGGCCCTGAATCGCCTTCAGGATCAGGAGCTGGTTGTAAGTCATCGCGAACGCGCAGGCGAAGGTCGCGAGCGCAAAGGTCGCAACGGTAATCTGAAGCGCCTTGACGCGGCCAAAACGGTCGCCGAGCGCGCCGCCGAGCCAGCCGCCGAACGCGCCGAAGAACAGCGTGACCGAGCCGAGCAGGCCCGCATCGGCCTTGCTGATGCCGAAGGCGGCGATCAGCGCGGGAATGGCAAGGCCGAACATCTGGACGTCGAGCGCATCCAGCGCCCAGCCGCCAAAGCTTGCCCAGAAGGTGCGCCGCTCCAGCGGCGAGCTTTCGCTGTACCAGTTTGACATTGTTTCTCCCTTGAATTCGTTATTGCTTGATGTCGTTGAAAGGTCGCTCTCACCTGATCTCGGCGTGGTAGCGGAACCGGTCGGCCGGCCCCCGCGACCTGCGCCATTCAATCGGCCGCCGCTCCAGATCGAGCGCGAGGCGCTCGATCACGATCAATGGTGCGTGCGCTTCGAGGCGCAGCAGCCGCGCCTGCATCTCGTTGGCCATTTCGACCGTCAGAATTTCCTCGGCCGACACCACCACCTCCCCGCAGCGCTCCTCGTAGAGCGGATAAAGCAGGTCGCCGAATTCGGCGGTGTCGATCTCCAGGATCGGCGCGAAGCGCGATTGCTGGAGCCAGATTTCTTCGGCGAGCAGCGGTACATCGTCGATCAGGCGCAGACGCGACAGGCTGATCACGGGCTCGCCGACAGGGATGCGCAGCGCCGACGCAACGGCCGAATTCGCCGGAACGCTCTTGCGCCGGATGATGCGGCTCTTCGGCACGCGCCGCTCGCCGCTCTCGGACTGGAAGCGGAAGAAGCGGAACAGCGAGGAGTTGAAGCGCGCCCGCCGCACGAAGGTGCCGCGGCCCTGCTGGCGCTCCAGCACGGCATCCGCAACGAGCCGATCGATCGCTTTGCGCACGGTGCCGATGGCGACGCCGTAATGCGCAGCAAGCTCGGCCTCCGACGGGATCGGCTCGCCCGGCCGCCATTCATTGCGGTTGATCCGCGCGGCGAGGTCGTCGCGCAGGCGCTGGTAGCGTGGCAGGCGGTCGTCGTGCGGAGTTGCATTCATATAGTCATATAGATGACTAGATGAGATAGGAGTCAAGAACTACCAAGATACCGCAATTACGAGACCGGCGACGCGAGGTCGGGCCGGCGGACGTTGCCAACCCGACCTCGCCTTGCGCGTTAATTCGCTCACTTCGGCGTGCAGGGCGGCTGCTTGTAGGGCGCTGAGGCAAAGGCGCCCTGTGCTGGAGCCCTCACGCAATCCGCAGCCGCCTGAGGCGGGGCGCGCCGCGCAGCGACGTCGCGAGCGGCTGCGGCCTGGGTTTGATAGACGGCGGCGGCGATCAGGGCGGCCGAGACAAGAGTCAATCGGGTCATGGGTTCTCTCCGCGTGGCAAACGGAAGCCGAGAGGTTTCGGCGTCCTGACAACATGAGCGGAAATCGCCGTGAGATATTTCATCACGCGCCTTCAACGAAACGCGAGCACCCTCACCCCAGTTGAAACACCGCCACCTTGTGCTCGTAGCCGCGAACCGCGACCTCGCCGAGCGCGACGGCGTCCTCACCGTCGTCGCCGAGCGCCTCGCGGACGGACTCGGAGATCAGGAGCTGCGAGCCGAACTCCTTGTTGAGTGCCTCCAGCCGCGAGGCGAAGTTCACGGTGTCGCCGATCACCGTGTACTCCTTGCGCCGGGGCGAGCCGATATTGCCGGCAACGACCTCGCCGAAATGGATGCCGATGCCGATCCGCAGCGGCCAGCTCGTTTGCGCGTTGATGCGGTCCATCGCGGCCAGCATCTCGCGCCCCGCGGCAACCGCGCGGTGCGCGGCGTCGGAGGCCTCCAGCGGCGCGCCGAACAGGGCGAGGAAGCCATCGCCCAAGAACTTGTTCACGATGCCGCCCTGACGATCGAGGATGTCGACCAGCACGGCGAACGCGCCGTCGAGCCGGTCAACCACCTCCTGCGGGGTGCGCAACCGCGCGCCGGCGGTGAAGCCGCGGAAATCGACGAACATCACCGCGACGCGGCGAATGTCGCCGCCCGCGCTGGGCCCCGCCGCCATCAGCCGTTCCACCACCTGCGGTGAGACGTGCTGGCCGAACAGGTTGGTGACGCGATCACGCGCGGTGGCCGCCACAATGCTCGCGGCAAATTGCCGCCGCAACCGCGCGCCGACGGCGCCCGCGAGCACGCCGCAAATCAGGATGATGGTGCTGCGCACCGCGTGAAAGTAGATCAGGGGTTCGCCGGCGTCGTTGGCCGAATTGTAATACAGCGCGACGGCCAAGAGCTCGGCTGCGGCCACAAATCCAGTGAAGGTGGACAGCCAGAAATCGAGCCGCAGCGTCGAAAGAATGACGAAAATGAAATAAACCAGTGGCAGCACGAAACCGAGCGCCTGGCTCGCGCCCATGCTGCGAATCTGCAGGATCAGAATGATCGTCGGCAGCGACGTTTCGATGAGAGCGCCGATATAGCGCCTGATCACCGGCAGGTCGCGATCGAGCTTGAGGTTTCGCCTGATCTGACGGTGAATCCAAACCTCGAAGAGGATGAACCCCGTCAAGAGAATGTATTCGTGGACGAGGCCCTCCGTCCCGCGCCAGACCCGGTTCACGAGAGCAGGGTCGATCAGGTAGGTTGCGGTGAGGAACAAGATCATGACGCAGCCGGTGATGATCAGTGTCCGCACGCGCAACAGCTCGGTGCGCAGCACTTCCCGCGTCAGCTCGCGCTCGAAATCCTCCGATAGCACGGCGTGTTGCCGGGTCTTCCTGCTGGCAAACCTGACCATTTCTCCCCTCGATTCAGGGGCATTGTGCCTCAATCCAGCGTACGGCGGAAGCGCGTCACCGCGATGGTCATGGCGACCAGCATCAGGATCGCCAGCGCCAGCGTGTCGAAGCGCAAATTCTGCATGGTCGCGCCCTTCAGCATGATGGCGCGGACGATCCGCAAGTAGTGGGTCAGCGGCAGGCATTCACCGAGATATTGCGCCCAGACCGGCATGCCGGCGAACGGGAACATGAATCCGGAGAGCAGAATGCTTGGAAGGAAGAACATCATGGCCATCTGCATGGCCTGGAGCTGGTTCTGCACCACCGTCGAGATGGTGTAGCCAATCGACAGATTTGTCGCGATGAACAAGGTCGACAGCAGCGCGAGCAGGAACAGATTGCCGAGCAAGGGCACGCCGAACAAGCCGACACCGATGCCGATGATGAGGAAGGCCTGAAGGAAGCCAACCAGCACATAAGGAACGATCTTGCCGAACATCACCTCGACCGGCTTGATCGGCATCGACAGCAGGCTTTCCATGGTGCCCCGCTCGACCTCGCGGGTGACCGAGAGCGCGGTAAAGATCAGCATGGTCATGGTGAGGATGGTGCCGACGAGGCCCGGCACGATATTGAGGCTGGACGACGCGGCCGGATTGTAGCGCGCATGCGCGCGGATCTCGAACGGCATCTCGGGCGGATTGCCGATATAGAGATCGTGCGCAAGCGCGGTCTGCACGACCATGCCGAGCGAGCCGAGCGCGGCGCTGGCCGCAACGGGATCGGTGGCGTCGGCCGCAACCAGCAGCGCCGGCCTGTCGCCGCGCCGCACCGCCCGCTCGAAGCCGCGCGGAATCTCGACGCCGAACAGCACCTTGCCCGATTTCAGCAGGTTGTCGAAATCGTCGACGTCGTGCACCTCGTAGATGAAGCGGAAATAGGCGGTGTTCTCCAGCGCCTTCAACACCGAGCGGGCAAGATCCGAATCCTCCTGGAGCAGCACCGCGCTCGGCAGATGGTGCGGCGTGGTGTTGATGGCATAGCCGAACAACAGAAGCTGCATCACCGGCAGCATCACGATCATCGCGAACGAGACCCGGTCGCGCTTGAGCTGGATGAACTCCTTGACCAGCATCGCATAGGAGCGCTTCCAGAAGCCGAAGCGCTCGCGGATTTCGTGCGCGGATGCGGGGTGATCGGCGGTGCTCATTGGAAATTGTCCCTGGAACGGCTCATCAATTCGATGAACACGTCTTCGAGCGAGGGCGATGATTTGTGCCAGTGCAGGCCGCCCTTCTCGCGCCACGGTGCGATGCTGGCCTCGAGCGCGGCGACGTCGCGCCCGGAAACGTGCAGCGAAGTACCGAACGGCGCCACCATGTCCACACCGGGCTTGCCGGTGAGCGCGGCCGTCAGCCCGTTGAGCTCCTCGCCCGTCACGGTGTAGGTCGTCAGGGCGGACTTCGCGATCACCTCCTCCACCGTGCCGTGCGCCAGCAGATGGCCGTAGGCGATGTAGGCGATCTCGTGGCAGCGCTCGGCCTCGTCCATGTAGTGGGTCGAGACCAGGACGGTGAGGCCGTCAGCCGCGAGCGCATGGATCTCGTTCCAGAAATCGCGCCGCGCCTTGGGATCGACGCCGGCGGTCGGCTCGTCCAGCAGCAGCAGCTTCGGACTGGGCAGCGTGCAGGCCCCGAGCGCGAGCCGCTGCTTCCAGCCGCCGGAGAGCTCGCCCGCGAGCTGCTCCTCGCGCCCCGACAGCCCGAGCCGCTTGATCATGTCGCGCGCGGCGCCGCGTGCATCAGCGAGCCCATAGAGCCGCGCGACGAATTCGAGGTTCTCGCGCACCGAGAGGTCCTGGTACAAGCTGAAGCGCTGGGTCATGTAGCCGACCTGGCGCTTGATCTTTTCGGCATCGCGCCGGATGTCGTAGCCGAGGCAGGTCCCTTCGCCGCTGTCGGGCGTGAGCAGGCCGCAGAGGATGCGGATGGTGGTGGTCTTGCCCGAGCCGTTCGGCCCGAGGAAGCCGTAAATCGAGCCGCGCTTCACCTGCATCGACAGATCGTGCACGACCTCGCGGCCGCCAAACGACTTGGTCAGGCCCTTGACGTCGATCGCGATGCCGTTGCCGCCGTTCATCGCTTGTCCGCCACCGGCGTTTTTGGATGGAGATAGACGTCGATTGGCTGTCCGACCCGCAGGGCATCGGGCCGCGAGGGCCGCGCCTGAATCAAATAGACCAGCTTGTTGCGCTCATCGAGGCTGTAGATGACAGGCGGAGTGTATTCGGCCGAGGTCGCGATGAAATAGATCTTTGCGGTGAGATCCGCCGCGCAATTGTCGCAAGAGATGCGCACCGTGTCGCCGATCGCAAGCTTCGGCAGCTCGGTCTCGGGCACGAAGAAGCGCAGCTTCATGTTGCCGGGCGGCATGATCGAGAGCACCGGCCGCTGCGCCGCCACCATCTCGCCCTCGCGGAAGTAGATCTGCTGGATGGTGCCGGCAACGGGCGCAAAGCCCCTGCGCCGCGCCATTCGCGTCTCCGACGTCGCGACCCGCGCTTCGGCGACACGCAAGGACGACACGGCGGAATCGAGATTGGCCTGCGTGCCGGAGCCGGTCTTGTTCAGCGAGGCCGCGCGATCATAGGTCTGCTGCGCATTGGCCAGTGTCGCCTTGTTCTGGTTGAGGTCGGCAAGCTGGAGATCGTCGTCGACGGAATAGAGGGCATCGCCGACCTTCACCTCGTCGCCCTCGCGGACATTGAGCTTCGTCACCCGGCCCGCTTCGTCGGGGCTGACGAAGATCATGTCGGCCTCGACCCAACCCTGAAATCCGGGATCGCGCTTGTCCTTGCAACCGGCAAGGCCGGTTGCAAGGACGGCAGCCAATGCCAACACAAAAATTGCCCGCGACGACCTCATGTCGTCCTCCGTTCGCCAAAAATCAAATCGAGATGGACGCGCAGCATGTCCTGGGCGTCGAGCGGCGCGTGCCGCGCAAACAGGCTCTGCCAGATCACCGCGATCATCGCGGGTGCGACCAGGATCTGCGGATAGCGCGCGAGGTTCTTCTCGCGGATCTCGCCGCGGGCAATGCCGAGCTCGATCAGCGCGCGCATGCCGGCGATCCCGCGCGAGACGACCTCGCGATAGTAGAAATCGGCGACGGACGGAAAGCGCGGCCCTTCCGCCACGATCAATCGCACGAGATCGCCGCGTCTCGTGCCGATGACCTCTTTCAAAAAGTTGCCGGCGAAGGCCTCGACGAGATCGCGCACCGAGCCCGTCGGCGGCGGCAGCGCATTCAGCTTCGCCACGACCGGCACGATCACCGTGCGCACCAGCTCCTCGAACATCGATTCCTTGTCCTTGAAGTGCAGGTAGATCGTGCCCTTGGCCACGCCCGCCCGCTTGGCGATGTCGTCGAGCCGCGTCGCGGCAAAGCCACGCGCGATGAACTCCTCCATCGCCGCTTCCACGATGGCCGACCGACGCTCGGCCGCACGTGTGGCACGGTTCGAAGCGGGCGCGGCGTCGGCGGGCGCACGGCCCTTCGCATCGGCGCGAGCTGCGGCTGGCGTGGCTGCTTCGGTTGGCTTCTTTGTCATCCCCCATTTATGACTGACTGGTCAGTCATAGTCAAGACAACGATCTAGCCCAAGCACAAATTAGTATTTACTAATGCATTAGCATATGCTAATTGAATGTCCATGATCGAAGCCGCCCCAAATCCCGTCACCACCGTGATGCGCGCCCTCGCCGATCCGACCCGGCGTGCCGTGTTCGAGCGCGTGTTCGAGAGCAAGGAGATCAGCGTCGCCGAGCTCACCCGCGGCAGCGGCGTCACCCAGGGCGCGATCTCGCAGCATTTGAAGTCGCTGAAGCAGGCCGGCCTCGTCGCCGAGCGCGCCGAGGGCCGCAACGTCTATTACCGCGCCGCGCCGCAAGGACTCGAGCCGCTGGTCACCTGGATGGACCATTACGGCGTGTTCTGGCGCGAGCGTTCCAGAATCTGCGTGACCTCTTGAAGGAGATCGATCCGTGAGTGCAGCCGAGTTCAAAGCCGAGACAAAAGACAGCGTCCAAGACATTGTTTTGGAGGAGGTCTTCCCTCACGCGCCCGAGACGATCTGGAAGACGCTGACCAGCGCCCAGTTGATCGCGCGCTGGCTGATGCAGCCGACCGGCTTCGAAGCCGTCGAAGGCAAGGCCTTCACGTTCCAGACCACGCCGGGAGGCAACTGGGATGGCGTGATCCATTGCCGGGTTCTGGAAGTCGTACCGAACCGGCGCCTCGTCTATGCCTGGAAGGGCGGCGACGAACGCAACACCGGCTACGGCGCGCCGCTCGATACCGTCGTGACGTGGTCCCTCACCCCGGTCGAAGCCGGCACGCGGATCCGCCTGGTGCATGCGGGCTTCGTCATGCCCAGGAACGAGTCGGCCTACACGGTCATGAGCGGCGGCTGGAAGAAGGTTGTCCGCCAGCTCGACGAGATCAGTGGCGAGAAGTGAGTGGGAGATATTTCGATGACCAGGCCTTTTACCGGCGGCTGCGCCTGCGGCGCGATCCGCTATTCGATTCTGGGTGAGCCGCTGTTCAGCAATCACTGCCAGTGCCGGGATTGCCAGCGGGAAAGTGGTAGCGGCCACGGCTCGTACATGACCTTCGCACGCGCCGGCGTCACGATGACGGGCGAAGCAAAACATTGGGACATGGTCGGCGACAGCGGCAACGTGAAGACACGCGGTTTCTGCACGCAGTGCGGTTTGCCGGTCTACATGACCTTCGCCGCAATGCCCGACATCTTCACCATCCGCGCCGCAAGCCTCGACGAGCCCGCCCGCTACAAGCCGCAGGTGGTCACCTACGCCGCACGCGGACATGACTGGGATCGTCTCGATCCCGACCTGCCGAAATTCGCAGGCATGCCGCCGGGGTGAGGCGACTGTATTTGGAGTGTCGAAGTCTCGGCATCGTCATGGCCGGACTGTCCCGAATGTCATTCCTGACGCAATGCTCCGGTCCGCGCCTCGCGCGGTACCCGGCGCATCGTCAATGACAGCAGGAGGATTATCCCTTGGCGTCGCAGGCCCAGGCGCGGATCACGCATTCCTTGCCGCCGTATTTGTAGCACTCGCGCGTGGCGGCATTGAGCGAGGCCGATATCTTCGGCTTGACGGCATAGCCATAGGCGCCGCACGGGTTGGCCATATCGACCGACATCGCGGCGCAAGCGCGCTTCATGGTCACGGTCGTGCAGTCCCCCTTGCACTGCTTCTGTGCCGCGGCACGGGCCGCGCGCTCGGCGCCGTAATCAAAAGCCTGGCCATAGGCGCCGCACTTGCCGACCGCAAACGCACCGGCAGCATGCGCATCCGTGATGTAGCGAGCGCCGGCGACACAAACCGACAGCGCAAAGAAAAACATCGCGCAACGGCGCGCGACGACATTCGAAGCCATGGAAAAACCCCTCCCCCCAAGGCAGGTGGGGAGGACTCTAGGCGGTGGACGTTTCCAGATGGTGAACGAGGAGTTGAAATCGAACGAATGAGAGTGCCGTAGGGTGGGCAAAGGCGCAAAGCGCCGTGCCCACCATCCATCCGCACCATCATTCAAAATTGCTGGGCACGCTTCCGCCTTCGCTCTACGAGCTACGGCGGACAAGTCGCTTTGCCCACCCTACGGCACCGTCATCCGCGTCTTGCCGCTTCCAGCGCCTGCGGCGTGTCGATGTCGAGGAAGGCGCCCTCGCCATCCACGGGGACTTCGGCCACCGCTTCGGTGTGCTTGGCGATCAGATGGCGCGCGCCGACGTCGCCGTCGAGCGTCATCAATTCCTTGAAGAAGCGGCGCGACCACAGCACGGGATTGCCGCGGCGCCCGTCACTGACGGGCACGACGATGAGGTTGCCGCGGTCCGGCGCAAAGCCGTCGATGAGACGGTCGATCAGGCCGGCATCGATCAGTGGCATGTCGCCCAAACAGACCACGGCGCCGTCGCAAGCCTCAGGCACGGCCGCGATGCCGGCCTTGACCGAGCTCGCGATGCCGCCGGCGAAATCCGGATTGCGGACGAACTTCACCTTCAAGCCCTGCAGCGCCTGCTCGACCAGCTCGGTCTGATGGCCGGTGACGACGATCACCTCGGAGGCCTTGGAAGCCAGCGCCTGCTCGGTCGCGATCCGCACCAGCTTCTTGCCGTCGAGCTCGGCTAGCAGTTTGTTCGGTCCGCCCATCCGGGTCGAGCGGCCCGCCGCGAGCACGATGGCCGCGACCTGGCTGTTGCCCTCGATCGCGGGTTCTGCGCGCGGCTGCGGCCGCGTGACGATCTCCATCAGGAGGCCGCCGACGCCCATGCCCATCAACTCGGAACGCGTCACCTTGATGCCGGCGAGCAGCCGCATCAGCACCCAGTCAAAACCATTCTCGACCGGCGAGCGTGCACAGCCCGGCGCGCCCAGCACCGGCACCCCGCCGGCCCGCGCGATCAGCAGCAAATTGCCGGGGTCGACCGGCATGCCGAAATGCTCGATCTCACCGCCGATCCCGGTGACGGCCGCCGGAATGACGTCGCGGCGGTCGGCGATTGCGGACGCCCCGAACACGATGACGAGCTCCGCACCGAGCCCGAGCAATTCCTTGATCGCGGCCGACAGCGCCCGCTCCTCATGCTGCACCCGCCGCTCGGCAATGATGCTGGCGCCGGCCGGCGCGAGCCGCTCGGCGGTGACGCGCAGCGTCTTGTCGATCACCTTCGACGAGAGGCCCGGCAGCAGCGTCGAGACCACGCCGACGCGCTTGATGACGTAGGGCGCGATCTTCAGCACGTCCCTGCCCGCCGCCTTCACCGCTGCATCACGCAAATTGCCTTCGACGCCGAACGGGATGATCTTGACGGTGCCGACCATCTCGCCCTCGACCACCGGCTTGTAGGCGGTGAGCGTCGCAAAGGTGATGGCCTCGTCGATATTGTTGATGCGGTCGACCGCGGCGCGGTCGATCACCAGCACGCCCGGGCGCGCGGCGAACAGATTGGCGCGGCCGGTGAAGGCGCGCTCGACATGAATGCCCTCGCCGCCGACGGCCAGCGCGATGCTGGCGGCGGCGACATCCTCGGAGACGTCATCCTCCTCCATGCGCACCACCACGACGTCCTTGATGCCGGCGCGCGTCAGCGCCTCGACCTCGGCCGGGCCGATCGTCGTGCCTTTCTTCAGCACCAGCGGACCCTGGCGCAGGGTGTGGACGGTCACCCCGCCGATCGCATCCTTGGGGCTCGCCGGTCCGAATTTCATGCCGCTTCTTCTTTTTCTTTGGGAGGCAGGCGCAGCACCGCCGTGATCTCGGCCATGATCGACACCGCGATCTCGGACGGCGAGACCGCGCCGATCGCAAGCCCTATGGGTGCGTGGATGCGGGCGATGTCGCTGTCCTCGGCGCCCTGCGCGCGCAACCGGTCGCCGCGCTTGGCGTGCGTCTTCCGCGAGCCGAGCGCGCCGATATAGAAGCAGTTGCGCTCGAAGGCGTGCAACAGCGCGGGATCATCGATCTTCGGATCGTGCGTCACCGCGACGAAAGCCGTGTAGGCATCGACATTGAGCGACGGCAGCGCCGTGTCGGGCCATTCGGCGACCAAGGGAATGTCCGGGAAGCGCTCCGCGCTCGCAAACGCCGTGCGGGGATCGACCACGGTGACGTCATAGCCAAGCGAGCGCGCCAGCGGCGCCAGGGCCTGGCTGATATGGACCGCGCCGACGATGACGAGCTTTGCGGTCGGCGCGTAGACGTTGAGGAACAGTTTTTTGCCGCCGGCTTCGACACTGGCGCTCTTGCCCATGCGAAGCTGCTTGTCCAGTTCGGCACGCAGCGGATCTTTTGCAAAATCCGCAGCCTTCACCAGGCGCTGCTCGCCGGTCTCGGTGTCGGTCACCAAAATCGCCGGCCGGCGCGCGGCGCGCTCGGCATTGAGTTCGTGCAGGATTGCGAGCCTCACAGCTAGCCGACCTTCTCGACGAAGACGCGGATGGTGCCGCCGCAGGACAGCCCGACATTCCAGGCCGTCTCATCGGCAACGCCGAACTCCAGCATCCTGGGCTTGCCGCTCTGGATCACGTCCATGGCCTCGGTGACCACGGCACCCTCGACGCAGCCGCCGGACACCGACCCCAGAAACGTGCCCTCATCATTGATGACGAGGCTCGAGCCCGCCGGGCGCGGCGCCGAGCCCCAGGTCTCGACAACGGTGGCCAGCGCGACGCCCCGGCCGGCCTTCTGCCAATCCTCCGCCGCCTTCAGAATATCCTCGTCGCGATCGAGCATGGCTTAACCTCTCAAGCTGCGGAACGGATCAGGCTGCGGTGATGCGGCGGCAGCGGCCGGGAGAGCGTTGTGATCAGCTCCTGGATTGAACTCAAATTATGTACCGGGCGGAATTCGTCAACGTGCGGAAGCATCATTTTGATGCCCTGGGCCTTGGCCTCGAAGCCGCCGAACCGCAGAAGCGGGTTGAGCCAGATCAGTCGCCGGCAGGACCGGTGCAGCCGGTCCATCTCGAAGGCGAGCCTGGAATCGGCCTCCCGCTCCAGCCCGTCGGAGATCAGCAGCACGATGGCGCCCTGGCTCAGCACCCGCCGCGCCCACAATTTGTTGAAGTTGTGCAGCGAGGCCGAAATCCGGGTGCCGCCGGCCCAGTCCTCGACCGAGGCCGAGCAGCTCGCCAGCGCCTCATCAGGGTCGCGCTGGCGCAGTGCCCGGGTGACGTTGGTCAGCCGGGTGCCGAACAGGAACACCGAGACGCGCTTTCGCGCGTCCCCGATGGCATGCAGGAAATGCAGGAACAGGCGGGTGTACTCGCTCATCGAGCCCGAGATATCGAGCAGCGCGACGATCGGCGCCGGCTTCTCGATGCGCCCGAGGCGATGGATGTCGATGATGTCGCCGCCGGTGCGCAAGGACGCGCGCAGCGTGCGGCGCAAATCGAGACGAAGCCCGCGGGGATCGGGCCGGTGCCGGCGCGTCAGAAGCTCGGCCTGCGGCAGCCGCATCCGCTCGACGGCGTGGAGCGCTTCGGTGATCTCAGCCGCGCTCATCTGCGCAAAATCCTTCTTCTGAAGGATCTCCTTGTCGGAGACCGACAGACGCAAATCCTGCTCCTGGTGCTGCGGCGTCTCCGTCATCCGCGGCTGCGACATCGCCTCCTGCACGCGGCGGGAGCCAGCCTGCGGCTTCTTCTTGGCCTGCTCCGGCAACGGCACCGAATCCAGCATGTGCTTCCACTCTTCCGACGCGCGGAAGAACAGGTTGAAAGCCTGTCTGAAAATCAGCGCATGCTCGTGGCGCTTGACGAAGATCGCCTCCAGCGTGGTGAAGACGTCGGCGCGGTTGCCGATGTCAATCACCTGGAGCGCGCTCATGGCATCGATCACCGCCCCCGGCCCGACCGGCATGCTGGCTGCACGCAACGCGCGGGCGAAGCCGACGATGTTGTCGGCGAACTGCTCGGTCTGGTCGGGCGCAAGGTGGTTGATGGCCATGGTCTCGTATCCATCCCCTCGTCATTCCGGGGCGCGTCGCTTGGCGCGAGCCCGGAATCCATACTCCCGATCGTGGTTATGGATTCCGGGCTCGACGCTGCGCGTCGCCCCGGAATGACCGGAGTACTAGTGGCGCAAGATCAATTCTCGCTCGTCGCTTCCTTCAGCACCTTTTGCAGGGCGTCGCCCTGCATGCGGGTGATGTCGTCCTGGTACTTGAGCAGCGCGCCCAGCGTGTCGCCGACCACTTGCGGGGTCAGCGAGCGGGCGTCGAGCTCCGACAGCGCAGTGGCCCAGTCGATGGTCTCAGCGACGCCTGGCGACTTGTAGAAATCCTGGTTGCGCAGCGCCTGGACGAAACGCACGACCTGCTGCGACAGCTTGGCGGAGATGCCGGGCACGCGCGTCTTGACGATTGCGAGCTCGCGCTCGGCTTCGGGATAGTCGACCCAGTGATAAAGACAGCGCCGCTTCAGCGCGTCATGGATCTCGCGGGTGCGGTTGGAGGTGATGATGACGATCGGCGGATGCGGCGCCTTCACGGTGCCGAATTCGGGAATGGTCACCTGGAAGTCGCTGAGGATTTCGAGCAGGTATGCCTCGAACGCTTCGTCGGCGCGGTCGAGCTCGTCGATCAACAGCACCGGCGGCCCCGCAACGTCGGGCTCGAGCGCTTGGAGCAGCGGCCGCTTGATCATGTAGCGATCGGCGAAGATGTCAGACGAGAGCTGATCGCGGTCGGTGTCGCCGGCGGCTTCCGCCATCCGGATCGCGATCATCTGCGCGGCGCTGTTCCACTCGTAGACGGCGGAGGAGACGTCGAGGCCCTCGTAGCACTGCAGGCGGATCAGCTTCCGCCCCAGCGCCGCCGACAGCACCTTTGCGATCTCGGTCTTGCCGACGCCGGCTTCGCCCTCGAGGAACAGCGGCCGGCCCATGCGCAGCGACAGATAGGTCACCGTCGCCAGCGATCGCTCCGCGAGATAACCGCGCGAAGTCAAGAGTTCGAGCATCGCATCGACCGATGCCGGCAGGGCCGTGAGAGTCATGAAAAAGCCAGTCTCGCTACGCCCTCACCGGGGACAAGTTTGGGCCGAGGCGTGAGGTTCACTCACTCCTTGGCGTTGGCGGCGTCGAGGGCGCGCCGCGTCAGCACCCCGATGAGATGCGCACGGTATTCGGCGCTGCCGTGGATGTCGCTGTTGAGGCCTTCCGCCGGCACCTCGATGCCGTCGAGCGCCTTCGCGGCGAAGCGCTTCTTCAGAGCTTCCTCGAACGCGGTGGCGCGGAACACGCCTTCGGAGCCAGCACCGGTGACGGCAACGCGCACGTCCGAAGGACGCCGCGCCACGAATACGCCGACCAGCGCATAGCGCGAGGCCTGGTTGCGGAACTTGATGTAGGCCGCCTTCTTCGGCAGCGGGAACATCACTTTGGTGATGATCTCGTCGGCTTCGAGCGCCGTCGTGAACAGGCCCTGGAAATACTCTTCCGCCTTGAGGCGGCGCTTGTTGGTGACGATGGTGGCGCCGAGCGCGAGCACCGCGGCCGGATAGTCCGCGGTCGGATCGTTGTTGGCGAGCGAGCCGCCGATCGTGCCCTTATGGCGCACGGCGGGGTCGCCGATCTGGCCGGCAAGATCGGCCAGCGCCGGGATCGCCTCACCGACGATCGCAGAGCTTGCGACCTCGGCATGCCTGGCGGTGGCGCCGATCACGAGCGCGCGGCCCTTCATCTCGATCGTGTTGAGCCCCTCGATATGGGAGAGGTCGACCAGATGGGGCGGGCTCGCGAGACGCTGCTTCATGACGGGAATCAGCGTGTGGCCGCCGGCGATCACCTTGGCGTCTTCGTTCTTCACCAGGAGGTTGGCCGCCTGGCGAACGGTCCCAGGGCGATGGTATTTGAATTCGTACATCTGAATGTCCTGATCGCAGAATGCGCGCGCGGTTAGGCGAGATCGGATTTCGCCATCGCCTTGGCGCCGGCGGAGATCGAAGCGACGATGTTCTGGTAGCCGGTGCAGCGGCAGAGATTGCCTTCCAGCTCCTCGCGGATGGTGTGGTCGTCGAGCTCGTGGCCCTTGCGATGGACGATGTCGATCGCCGTCATGATCATGCCCGGCGTGCAGAAGCCGCACTGCAGGCCATGGTGCTCGCGGAAGGCCTCCTGCATCGGATGCAGCGGAGCGCCGTCGGCGGCCAGTCCCTCGATCGTCTTGACCTCGTGGCCGTCGGCCATCACGGCCAGCGTGGTGCAGGACTTCACGGCCTTGCCGTCGAGATGCACGACACAGGCGCCGCACTGCGAGGTGTCGCAGCCGACATGGGTGCCGGTCAGGCGCAGATTCTCGCGCAGGAACTGCACCAGAAGGGTGCGGGGATCGACGTTGGCCGTGACAGGATTGCCGTTCACGATGAGGGAGATTTTTGCCATAAGCACTCTCTATCAGCGCCCCGACGGGTCCCGTCGAAGCGGTTCTTATAATTATTCCAACCCATCATATGGGCCATTATGCCCGGGGGCAACATCGCCCCGGACGCAAGGCGCCATGCCGAAAGGCGATAGCCTTCAGCCCTGTACCGCATTGGCGAAGTTCGCGAAAAATTCGTCGGCCAGTTTCTTGGCGGTGCCGTTGATGAGGCGCTGGCCGAGCTGCGCCAACTTGCCGCCGATCTGCGCCTCGACCTCGTAGGAGAGCAGCGTACCGCCGTCCTGCTCCGCGAGCTTGACCACGGCGCCGCCCTTGGCGAAGCCGGCCACCCCGCCCTCGCCTTCGCCGGAGATCTTGTAGCCGTTCGGCGGGTCGAGATCGGAGAGTGTGACCTTGCCCTTGAAGCGCGCCGACACCGGCCCGACCTTCATTTTCGCCGTCGCGCGAAAGCCGCCGTCGTCGGTCTTCTCCAGCTCCTCGCAGCCGGGGATGCAGGCCTTCAGCACCTCGGGATTGTTGAGCTTCTCCCACACGGCCTCGCGCGGCGCCGCAAGCTGGACTTCGCCGTTCATCGTCATGGCCATGGGGTACCTCCCGGATGCTTCGCTATAATGCTGCTCAAGTAACGCACGGAGGCCGCAAAGGAAAGGGCAGCCCCCGGCCACGTGCAATGCATATTCGCAACTGCAAAAAGCTTTGCGGTGATGGTTTGGGATTGGCAGAGCCGGGGCATGGTGATTAGGTCCCGCGCAACATGAGCACAGCCCTCTCCCCCCTGCTCGCGCCGATGCTGTCGAGCCCAGCCATGCGCGCGGTCTGCGACGACCGGTCGACCCTCCAGAACATGCTCGATTTCGAGGCAGCCCTGGCACGCGCCGAGGCCGCCACGGATGTGATTTCCGCATCCGCGGTGGGCCCGATCGAAGCCGCATGCAAGGCTGATAGCTTTGACATGGCCGCTCTGGGCGAGGCCGCGACGCGATCCGGCAATCTCGCGATTCCCCTGGTCAAAGCGCTCACGGCCAATGTCGGCAAGGCCGATGCGGAGGCCGCCCGCTACGTCCATTGGGGCGCGACGAGCCAGGATGTCATCGACACCGCGACCATGCTGACGCTTCGCGCCGGCATCGACGCACTCGATGCCGATCTCAGCCGCGCCATCAAGGGCTTTGCCGCCCTGGCGCGGAGCCATCGCAACACCGCCATGGTGGCGCGGACCTGGCTCCAGCACGCGCTGCCGATGCCGTTCGGGCTCAAGGCCGCGGAATACGCATCAAGCCTCGCCCGCGCCCGCTGCCGCCTGCGGCGGCTCTCCCGCGAGGGTCTTGCGCTGCAATTCGGCGGCGCGGCCGGCACGCTCGCGGCCCTCGGCGACAAGGGGCTCATCGTTGCAGAGCGATTAGCGCAGGAGCTCAACCTGCCGCTGCCGGAAGCGCCCTGGCACACCCATCGCGACAGGATCGCCGAAGCCGCATCATGCTTTGCGATTCTCGCCGGAAGCTGCGGCAAGATCGCGCGCGACGTCTCGCTGATGATGCAGACCGATGTTGGCGAGGCGTTCGAGCCCGCCGGCGAAGGCCGCGGCGGCTCCTCGACCATGCCGCACAAGCGCAACCCGGTCGCGGCCGCGAGCGCGCTGGGCTGCGCAACCATGGCGCCGCAACTCGCCGCGACGATCTTTGCAGCCCAGGTGCAGGACCATGAGCGCAGCGCCGGCCCCTGGCACGCGGAATGGCCGACGCTGCCGCAATTGATGCTGGTCGCCTCGGGCGCGCTCGCCGCCATCGTCGACATCGCCGAGGGCCTCGACGTCGATGCCGCGCGCATGCGCAGCAATCTCGATACGACGCATGGGCTCATCATGGCGGAAGCCGTTACGTTTGCGCTGGCCGACAAGATCGGCAAGAGCGATGCGCATCATTTGATCGAGGCCGCGAGCAAGCGCGCGGTCGCCGAGAAGAAGCACCTGCGCGAGGTTCTCGCGGCCGATTCGCAGGTGACCGCGCATCTTTCGCAGGAAAAAATTGCGGCATTGTTCGAGCCGATGGCCTATCAAGGGGCTTCCCAAGCCCTGATCGACCGGCTGCTCGACAGCCTCGAGCGAGATTAATTGTTTGAGCATGATCTTTTTCGGAAAACCGCTCCACACTTTTCCGGATCATGCTCCAGAACGGAGACGCCCAGCATGCCCATGATCGATGCCGACGGTTGCCTGATCAGCGTCTCTGTCGAGGGCCGCGACGGCGGGCCGACGCTGATGCTGTCCAATTCGCTCGGCTGCACGTTGCAGATGTGGGAGCCGCAGATGAAGGCGTTGACGCAGGTGTTCCGCGTCATCCGCTACGACCGCCGCGGCCACGGCAAGTCCAGCGTTCCGCCCGCCCCCTATACGATGGAGCGCTTCGGCCGCGACGTGCTGGCGATCCTCGACGATCTCAACATCGAGAAGGTGCATTGGTGCGGCCTGTCGATGGGCGGCATGGTCGGGCAGTGGCTAGGGGCCAATGCGCCGGAGCGCTTCGGCAAGCTCATCCTCGCCAACACCTCCTGCTACTACGCCGAGCCGACCAAATGGCTGGAGCGCATCGACGCGGTGAAGAAGGGCGGCATCGCCGCGGTGGCCGATGCCGTGATCGCGGGCTGGCTGACCCAGGATTTCCGCGAGCGCGAGCCGCAGATCACGGCGAAGATGAAGTCGATGCTGCTCGCTTCCCCCGTCGAAGGCTATCTCGCCTGCTGCGAGGCGCTGTCGACGCTCGACCAGCGCGAGATGCTCGCCAAGATCAAGAGCCCGACGCTGGTGATCGCCGGCCGCCACGACATGGCGACGCCGATCTCGGCGGGCGAATTGATCCGCTCCAACATTCCCGGCGCCAGCATGACCATCATCGACGCCGCGCACATTTCCAATGTCGAGCAGCCGCACGCGTTCACCGACGCGGTGGTCGGCTTTTTGACCCAGCGCTAACCACGGCCGTCATTGCGAGGAGCGTAGCGACGAAGCAATCCAGACTATCGCCGCGGAGGGATACTGGATTGCTTCGCTACGCTCGCAATGACGGAGAGGAGGAAAAAACATGGACGACCAGAAGCGCCGCGATGCCGGCATGAACGTGCGCCGCAAAGTGCTGGGCAATGCCTGGGTCGACAAGTCGATCGCAAACCGCAATGCCTTCAACACCGACTTCCAGGACATGATCACGCGCTACGCCTGGGGCGAGATCTGGACGCGACCGCATTTCGACGAGCGCACGCGGCGCGTGCTCGTGATCGGCACCATGGTCGCGCTGGGGCAATGGGACGAATTCCGCCTGCATGTGCGCGCGGCACTCGCCGAGGGCGGCTTCACCCCCGACGACATCAAGGAAATCCTGCTTCAGCAGGCAATCTATTGCGGCGTGCCGGCGGCGAACCACGCCGTCAAGGAAGCCTCAGCCATTGTGCAGGAGCTCGGCCTGCTCAAGAGCTAGCGGCGCGGCGGTCTCGACGGTCTCCCGAACGTCCTTGGGCGCCGGCGCGGGCCGCTCGATCACCACCACGATGGCAGCGCCGAGCAGCAGCAGGAGCTCGGTGGCATGCAGCCGGAGCGCGGCCAGCTCGCCGACCTTCGAGGCCATCAACATGCTCGTAAACGAAATGAGGCTGCCGATCGCAAGCGCAATGCCGAGCGCCTCGTCGCTGCCGCCATTCTTGCGGACGCGGGGAATGCACAGAAGCGCGAGATAGATGGCAAAGAACGCCACCACCGTCAGCCGACCCAGCGCCAGCAGCCAGGCGGCGCGCACCGTGCTCATCCCCGCCATCTGAAGATGATCACTGAGGAACAGCGCCACCGCGACACTCGGCCGCTCGTAAAGGCCGTGCACCGGTGCCACCATGATGTTGAAGGCCACGAGCGTCCAGGCCGGGATGAAATAGGCCGCCAGCAGGGCGCCGTTGACCGAACCGATCCGCCAATTCCTGAACATGCCGCTTCCCGCTTCGCTCGCCGCGCGCCTTCCATGGGAAGGCTTTGCCGAGGAGCTAACTCGCATCAGACCATGGCGGCAATTTAAACCCTTTGTTTACCTTAACCGGCCCGCCGGGCGGCGCGCCCAAGGAAAAAGCCCCGCCTCCCGGCGGGGCCCTCTTCACTCCTGGCTCCGAAACTACTTGTCCTGACCGTGCCGGCCGCCCTGTTGCTGGCCGGGCTTCTCGCCCTGGCGCTGCGGATCCTGCTGCTGCTGTCCGGGTTTCTGCCCGCCACCCTGCTGCTGCCCGGGTTTCTGGCCGGGGTTCTGAGTCTGCTGGCCCGGATTCTGATCTTGCTGCTTCGACATTCGGGGGAACTCCCTTGTTGGACCTCAGAGGAGAGACAACGGCCGGGATTCAGTTTGGTTGCTCTGCGGAACCCGGTTCCTCGCACCTGCGGAACCGAAATGACGTCCGTAACGAAATGACCACTGTACAAGCCTTTGTGCCGAGGCATGGCCAGTTGCAGCCGCCAGTTCCCTCCTGTTACAAAACGGGAAGAATGCTTAGGGGCTGCCGGGGCCCGAGAAGAAATTCGCAGAAACTCTCTCTCGAAGAGCTCCCTTTGAGCCGCGTCAGGTGGTAACGGCAGCCCATGGATTATTTCGCCCAGCAGCTCATCAACGGTCTCGTTCTGGGCTCGATCTACGGCCTGATCGCCATCGGCTATACGATGGTCTACGGCATCGTCGGCATGATCAATTTCGCCCATGGCGATGTCTTCATGATCGGCGGCTTCATCGCCCTGATCACCTTCCTGATCCTGATCTCGCTCGGCCTGACCGCGATCCCGGTGATCCTGCTGGTGGTGCTGCTGGTGTCGATGGCGATCACCGCGCTCTATGGCTGGACCATCGAGCGCATTGCCTACCGGCCCCTGCGTCATTCGTTCCGCCTCGCCCCGATGCTGTCGGCGATCGGCATGTCCTTCGTGCTGACGAATTACTCGCAGGTGGCGCAGGGAGCGCGCGTCAAGCCGATTCCGCCCTTCATCACCGGCGGCTATACGCTGCACGAAAGCGCGGACGGCTTTGTGATCCAGCTCTCCAACATCCAGATCATGGTGGTTCTCACCACCATCGTGCTGCTTGGGATCTTCACCTGGCTGGTGTCGCGCACCCGGCTTGGCCGCGACATGCGCGCCTGCGAGCAGGACCAGACCATGGCGGCGCTGCTCGGCGTCAACGTCGACCGCACCATCTCCATGACCTTCGTGATCGGCGCCGCACTCGCTGCAGTCGCGGGCCTGATGTACCTGCTCTATTACGGCCTTGTGGATTTCTTCATGGGCTTCGTCGCCGGCATCAAGGCGTTCACCGCGGCCGTGCTCGGCGGCATCGGCTCGCTGCCTGGCGCCATGCTGGGCGGTCTCGCGATCGGCCTGATCGAGACGTTCTGGTCGGCCTATTTCTCGGTCGAGTACAAGGACGTCGCGGCGTTCTCGATCCTGATCGTCGTGCTGATCTTCATGCCGACCGGCCTGCTCGGCCGTCCCGAAGTCGAAAAAGTCTGACGGTCGCCGCGTGACAGTTCTCTCGAGCAATACGGCCAAACCTGCAACGGACATCCCCGCTCTGCTGAAGACGGCCTTCGTCAACGCCCTGATCGCGCTGGTGCTGTTCTCGCTGATGGTCGGCGTCCGCACCGAAGCGGGTTCCGACGGCCAGCTCACCTATTGGACCCGCTTCGGCGAGGTCGCCTCCCTCGTTGCCGCCGTGTTCGGCGGCTCGATCGTGCTCGGGCTTTTGCGACAGTGGATTGGTCCCAGCGGCACCGACAAGCTGGTGCCACCGGCTGTACGCAGCGGCATGTCGTTTCTGGGCCGCTACCTGGCGCCCGCTCTTCTGATCTTCACGGTGCTTGTGCCGGTGATCTTCTATGACCAGCGCTATATCCTCGATCTCGCGATCCTCGTGCTCACCTATGTGATGCTGGGCTGGGGGCTGAACGTCGTGGTCGGGCTCGCCGGCCTGCTCGATCTCGGCTACGTCGCCTTCTACGCGGTGGGCGCCTATTCCTACGCGCTGCTTGCCACCAATTTCGGCTGGTCGTTCTGGGTCTGCCTGCCGCTTGCCGGCATCCTCGCCGCGTTCTGGGGCGTGCTGCTCGGCTTCCCCGTGCTGCGCCTGCGCGGCGACTATCTCGCCATCGTGACGCTCGCCTTCGGCGAGATCATCCGCCTCGTCATCATCAACTGGCAGAGCCTCACCGGCGGCCCCAACGGCGTCTCCAGCATTCCCCGCCCCTCGTTCTTCGGCATCCCGCTGGACAACAGCGACAACGGGCTCGCCGCCAGGCTCGGCATCGAATATTCGCCGACCCACCGCATCGTCTTCCTGTTCTACCTGATCCTGGCGCTCGCGCTGCTCACCAACTGGGTGACGATCCGGCTGCGCCGCCTGCCGATCGGCCGCGCCTGGGAGGCCTTGCGCGAGGACGAGGTCGCCTGCCGCGCGCTCGGCATCAACACCACGACCACCAAGCTCACGGCGTTCGCGACCGGCGCCATGTTCGGCGGCTTTGCCGGTGCGTTCTTCGCGACGCGCCAGGGCTTCATCAGTCCGGAATCCTTCACCTTCCAGGAATCGGCGCTGGTGCTCGCCATCGTCGTGCTCGGCGGCATGGGCTCGCAGCTCGGCGTCGCGCTCGCCGCGCTTGCCATGATCGGCGGCTTCGAGCTGTTCCGCGGCCTCGAGACCTACCGCATGCTGGTGTTCGGCATGGCCATGGTGCTGATCATGATCTGGCGGCCGCGCGGCCTGATCGGCCATCGCGCGCCGACCGTGTATCTGACCAAGGCGCAGGCGATCTCCTCCGACCTCGTCAAGGAAGGTCACGGATGAGTGGCGACAAGATTCTCGGTGTGGACCGGCTGACCATGCGCTTCGGCGGCATCGTCGCCGTGCAGGATCTTTCATTCGCTGCCGAGCGGAAGAAGATCACCGCGCTGATCGGACCGAACGGCGCCGGCAAGACCACCGTGTTCAACTGCATCACCGGCTTCTACAAGCCGAGCGGCGGCGCCATTCGCCTCACCCATGACGACGGCAAGGTGATTGCGCTGGAGCGGCTGAACGATTTCCGCATCGCCAAGCAGGCCAAGGTGGCGCGCACCTTCCAGAACATCCGCCTGTTTCCCGGCATGACCGCGCTGGAAAACCTGATGGTGGCGCAGCACAACGCGTTGATGCGCGCCTCCGGCTTCACCCTTCTCGGCCTCATCGGCGCGCCCGGCTACCGCGACGCCGAAAAGCGCGCGATCGACCTCGCCACCGACTGGCTGAAGCGGGTCAATCTGCTCGACCGCGCCGACGATGCCGCCGGCAATTTCGCCTATGGCGACCAGCGCCGGCTCGAGATCGCGCGCGCGATGTGCACCGAGCCCGCGCTATTGTGCCTGGACGAGCCCGCCGCGGGTCTCAACGCGCGCGAGAGCGCCGCCCTGAGCGAGCTCCTGCTCTCGATCCGCGACGAGCTCGGCACCTCGATCCTGCTGATCGAGCACGACATGTCGGTCGTGATGGAGATCTCCGACCACATCGTGGTGATGGACCATGGCGTCAAGATCGCGGAAGGCTCTCCGCGCGAGATCCGCGACGATCCCAAGGTGATCGCCGCCTATCTTGGCACCGACGAGGAAGAGGCCGTGGCCGTGGCCGTGATGGAGAGCGGGTCGTGACGTCGGCGTCCACTCCCCTGCTCTCGATCCGGGGCCTGCGCGCGGCCTACGGCAAGATCGAGGCGCTGAAGGGCGTCGATGTCGAGATCAGCGCCGGCGAGATCGTCGCGCTGATCGGCGCCAACGGCGCCGGCAAGTCGACGCTGATGATGACGATCTTCGGCAAGCCGCGCGCCCGCGCCGGCCAGATCCTGTACGAAGGCCGCGACATCACCGACGTTCCCACCCATGAGATCGCCCGTTTGCGCATCGCGCAATCGCCGGAAGGCCGCCGCATCTTCCCGCGCATGAGCGTGGCGGAAAACCTCCAGATGGGGGCGGATGCCACCGGATGCACCGACGCCGAACGCGAGGCCACGCTGCAACGCGTGTTCACGCTGTTCCCGCGGCTGAAGGAGCGCTACGCCCAGCGCGGTGGAACGCTGTCCGGCGGCGAGCAGCAGATGCTGGCAATCGGCCGCGCCCTGATGAGCCGCCCCCGCCTGCTGCTGCTCGACGAGCCCTCGCTTGGGCTGGCGCCGCTGATCGCGCGACAGATTTTCGATGCGATCCGCACCCTGAACCGCCAGGACGGCCTGACGGTCCTGATCGTCGAGCAGAACGCCAACCATGCGCTGAAGCTCGCCCATCGCGGTTACGTCATGGTCAACGGCCTGATCACGCTGGCCGGCACCGGCGCCGAGTTGTTGCAGCGCCCCGAGATTCGCGCCGCCTACCTGGAAGGCGGCCGGCACGGCTGAGGCTGCCCGACGGCGGAGCCCGTGCGGCCGAATGTGGCGAGATATCTCCGCCAATGCCCGTATTTTGCCGGTGACTTCTCCCGAGATTCATTCGAGAATGGCGCCGGTTTGGACCGGGCGTATCCGGCAACTTCCACAGACGACCACCCGCGAGGTATCTCATGAAATCACTGAAGCTCATCGGTCTGGCATTCGGCGCGTCGATCGCGCTATCGAGCGCGGCGTTCGCGCAGGATGTCACCGTCGCAGTCGCAGGCCCGATGACCGGCGGAGAGTCCGCCTTCGGCCGCCAGATGAAGAACGGCGCCGAGATGGCCGTGGCTGACATCAACGCCGCCGGCGGCGTCAACGGCAAGAAGCTCGCGCTCAACGTCGAGGACGATGCCTGCGATCCGAAGCAGGCGCGCTCGATCGCCGAGAAGATCGCCGGCGCGAAAATCCCGTTCGTGGCCGGGCACTATTGCTCGTCGTCGTCGATCCCCGCCTCCGAAGCCTATGCCGACGGCAACGTGCTCCAGATCACCCCCGCCTCGACCAATCCGAAGTTCACCGACAGCGGACTCTGGAACGTGGCGCGCGTCTGCGGCCGTGACGACCAGCAGGGCCTGGTCGCGGCGCAGTACATCGCCAAGAACTACAAGGGCAAGAACATCGCGATCCTCAACGACAAGACCACCTACGGCAAGGGTCTCGCCGACGAGACCAAGAAGGCGCTCAACAAGGCCGGCATCACCGAGAAGATGTACGAGTCCTACAACAAGGGCGACAAGGACTTCAACGCGATCGTCTCGCGGCTGAAGCGCGACAACATCGACCTCGTCTATGTCGGCGGCTATCATCAGGAGAGCGGCCTGATCCTGCGCCAGATGCGTGACCAGGGCCTCAAGACGATCCTGATGGCCGGCGATGCGCTCGCCGACAAGGAGTACGCCTCCATCACCGGTCCGGCCGGCGAAGGCACGCTGTTCACCTTCGGCCCCGATCCGCGCAACAAGCCGACCGCGAAGAAGATCGTCGACGCCTTCAAGGCCAAGAACATCGACCCCGAGGGCTATACGCTCTACACCTACGCGGCGATGCAGGTCTGGTCGCAGGCGGCGAAGAAGGCCGGCACCACGGACGCCAAGAAGGTCATGGCGGCGATCAAGGCCGGCAAGTGGGACACCGTGATCGGCCCGATCGAGTATGACGCCAAGGGCGACATCAAGCAGCTCGACTATGTCGTCTACAAATGGGACGCCAAGGGCGGCTACGCCGAGATCAAGGGCAACGGCACCTGAGACAGGATGCCTGACCTTTTAATCAGATCAATCCAACGCCCCGGTTCGCCGGGGCGTTTTCTTTCGCCGTGCGGTCACACGGCTGCGGAGAGCTCGCCGCCCGCCGCAGCCTGGGCCTTGTGGAGCGCTTGCAGGAGAGCGTTCGGCCGAAATGGCTTTTGCAGGCATACCACGTCGGCCAGACCAGGCGCCTCGCCCATGAAATCCAGCGCGGTCATGCCGGAGACCGCGACGATCGGGAACCCGGGAACTCGCTCGCGAATGGCCACCATGACGTCGACGCCGCTAGTGTCGGCCAGGAAAATATCGACGATCGCGGCATCGAAAGCGCCCTCGCTGAAGGCTTTCAGGCCCGCTGCGCCGCTCTCGGCCTCGACGACGTCAAAGCGGTTGACCCGAAGCACGATCGCGACCATGGCGCGGACCTCCTTCTGGTCGTCGACAACGAGGACACGGCGCATGGGAACAACTCCCGGATACGTATCATTATTTGGTTCAATTCACCGCAAGTGCCCGGCAAGGCAGTATGGGTCTGTCCCGGTAAATCACCTCTTACCAGCTACCTATTCCAAGTCCCACCCCAAGTTAAATAAGCTGTAACCTTCGGTTGAGTCGCATGCGCTTTCTGTCAGGATGCGCGCCCGGAGCGGGCTACCATGCGGGTAGCGGCTTCCCGGCCGGAAGAGATTGACGTAGGAGGTCATCATGCCGGCTTACGAGAGATCGACGTGCTAGCGCCTAACGACCGAAGCACATTCCTGTCGACCTTGCCGGCTACGCGAAGCGATCGCAGGGCGGCCTTGGCGATCGTCGGCATCTCCGCGATCCTGTTCGCGCTGGCGGTACCGTTTGCGGGCTTGCCGCTCGCACAGGTGCCGGCCTTCGTGGCGAGCTACCAGTCGGCGCTCGCGGTCAGCGACATCATCACCGCCGTCTTGCTGCTGTCGCAGTTCGCCGTCCTGCGCAGCCGCGCGCTGCTGCTGCTGTCGACCGGCTATCTGTTCACGGCGGCCGCCGCGGTGACCCACGCCCTCACCTTCCCCGGGCTGTTCGCTCCGGCCGGATTGTTCGGTGCAGGCTCGCAGACCACCGTCTGGCTCTACATGATCTGGCACGCCGGTTTCCCGCTGTTCGTGCTGGCCTATGCCTGGCTCAAGGACGGCAACGGCGGCAACAGGATCGCGGGCTCGGCGGCTCCCGCGATCGCTCTCTCCGTCGCCGGCGTGGTCGTCGCGATGACCGTCTTCGCCTGGCTGGTGACTGCGCAGCACGGCCTGCTGCCGGTCCTGCTCAAGGACGGCCACTACACCCCCACCATGATCGGCGTGGTGTCGTTCGTGTGGTCCCTGAGCTTCGCGGCGCTGGTCACGCTGTGGTTTCGCAAGCCGCACACGGTGATCGACGTCTGGCTCATGGTCACGATGTGCGCATGGCTGTTCGACATCGCGCTGTCGGCGATCGTCAACGTCGCGCGTTTCGACCTCGGCTTCTACACCGGCCGGCTCTACGGCCTCTTTGCGTCGAGTTTCGTGCTCGCGGTGCTGCTGATCGAGAACGTGCGCCTCCAGGCGAACACGGCAGGCATGGTCGGCGCGCTACAGCGGCAGTCGAGCTCGGAGCGGAACTATTATGCCGAGCGCGAGCGGCTGTTCAGCGCCGTCGTCGAGTCCTCCAACGACGCCATCATCACGAAGTCACTCGACGGCACCATCACGTCCTGGAACAAGGCGGCCGAGCGCGTCTTCGGCTACTCCGCCAGCGAGGCGATCGGCCGCCAGGTCGATATCATTATGCCCGAGGGGCAGCGCGAGGAAGTCGCCGAAATGCTGGCCCGCACCCGCAATGGCGAGGTCATCGACCAGCACGAGACCGTGCGGCTGCACAAGAGCGGCCAGCCGATCGACGTCCTGCTGAGCCAGGTCCCGTTGCGATCGACCGACGGCAAGATCATCGGCGCCTCCAAGGTCGCCCGCGACATCACCGAGCGGAAGCGGGCGGAATCCGCCCTCAACCGCGAGATCGAGGAGCGCCAGCGCATCTTCGAGACCTCGCAGGACCTGATCCTCGTGACCGACGGTTACGGCAATTTCATCCAGATCAGCCCGAGCGTGAAGGACATCCTGGGGTACAAGCCGGAGGACATGATCGGGCACAGCGCCATCGAGTTCATTCACCCCGATGACCTCGACAACACCCGCAGCGAGATGCGCGCGGCGCGGCGTGGCGCGGTCAAGCGCAGCTTCGAGGCGCGCTACTACCACTACGACGGTCACGAGGTGACGCTGAACTGGATGGGCACCTGGTCGGAGCCGGTGAAGCGTCATTTCTTCATCGGCCGCGACCTCACCGAGAAGCAGGCCGCGGAGGCCCAGCTCAGGCAGGTCCAGAAAATGGACTCCATCGGCCAGCTGACCGGCGGCGTCGCCCACGATTTCAACAACGTGCTGACCGTCATCACCGGCACAATTGGCATCCTCGCGGACGCGGTGGCCGACCGTCCCGAGCTCGCCGCCATCACCAAGCTGATCGACGACGCCGCCGAGCGCGGCGCGCAACTGACCAAGCACCTGCTCGCCTTTGCCCGCAAGCAGCCGCTCCAGCCGCGCGAGATCGACGTCAATGCGCTGGCGCTCGAGGCCGCCAAGCTGCTGCACCCGACCCTCGGCGAGCAGATCACCATAATGCCGCAGCTCACCGAGGATGCGTGGCCGGCGCTGGTCGACCCGGGCCAGCTTTCCACCGCGATCCTCAATCTCGCGCTGAACGCGCGCGACGCCATGCCGGACGGCGGCACATTGGTGCTGGAGACCCGCAACATCTTCCTCGACGACGGCTATGCCAGCATGAATCCCGACGTCGTCGCCGGCAGCTATGTGATGATCGCGGTCAGCGACACCGGCACCGGCATTCCACCGGACCTGATGGAGCGGGTGTTCGACCCGTTCTTCACCACCAAGGAGGTCGGCAAGGGCACCGGGCTCGGGCTCAGCATGGTGTTCGGCTTCGTCAAGCAGTCCGGCGGCCACATCAAGATCTACAGCGAGGAAGGCCACGGCACGAGCGTGAAGATCTACCTGCCGCGTTCGAGCGGCGTGCAGGAGAGCGAGTACGAGTCGCTCCAGAACGTGCCCATCGCCGGCGGCGACGAGAAGATCCTGATCGTCGAGGACGACGCGCTGGTGCGCCAATATGTCGTGACCCAGATCAAGAGCCTCGGCTATGCCGCGCTCGAAGCCGCCAACGCCGCTGAAGCCCTCACCATCATCGATGCCGACAAGGGCATCGACCTGCTCTTCACCGACATCATCATGCCCGGCCATATGAACGGCCGCCAGCTCGCGGACGAGGCGGTGCGGCGGCGTCCCGACCTGAAGACGCTGTTCACCTCGGGCTACACCGAGAACGCCATCGTCCATCACGGCCGGCTCGATTCCGGCGTGCTGCTGCTGGCCAAGCCCTACCGCAAATCCGAGCTTGCCAAGATGCTCAGGACGGCGCTGGCGAGTTGAGCGCGCGGCATCGGTGCGCTATCGCTGATGCCTGAAGCGCATGGAGTGCCGGCCTTGAAAAATCTGCTTACCGATATCGCCGGCGTCCGCGTCGGCCATGCCGAGGATGCGAAAGTCGCCTCCGGCACGACGGCGATCATCTTCGATGCCCCGGCGGTCGCGGCGATCGACGTGCGCGGCGGCGGGCCCGGCACGCGCGAGGATGCGCTGCTCGACCTTGCCAGCACGGTCGAGCGCGTCGATGCGATTGCGCTGTCCGGCGGCTCCGCCTTTGGCATCGAGGCCGGCGGCGGCGTCCAGGCCTGGCTTGCCGAACAGGGCCGCGGCTTCCGGATTCGCGAGGCAGTGATCCCGATCGTGCCGGGCGCCATCGTGTTCGACCTGCTCAACGGCGGTGACAAGGCCTGGGGTCGCTTCGCGCCCTATCGCGATCTCGGTTACGCGGCAGCTGTGGCCGCGGGCCACGATTTCGCGCTGGGCAGCGTCGGTGCGGGCCTCGGCTGTACCACTGCGACCTTCAAGGGCGGGCTCGGCTCGGCTTCAGCGGTCCTGCCCAACGGCATCAAGGTGGCCGCCATCGTGGTCGTCAACGCGGTCGGCAGCGCAACCGTCGGCGACGGCCCGTGGTTCTGGGCGGCGCCGTTCGAGGAGAACGGCGAGTTTGGCGGGCGCGGCCTGCCAGCCAAATTCACGCCGGACATGCTGGCGATGCGCATCAAGGGCGGCCCGGCCGCGAGCGCGCGCGAGAACACCACGATCGGCGCCGTCGTCACCGATGCGACGCTGACCAAGGCCCAGGCCAAGCGGCTGGCGATGATCGCGCATACCGGATTTGCCCGCGCCATCTATCCGGTGCATGCACCGACCGACGGCGACGTGCTGTTTGCGGCTGCGACCTGCGAGAAGCCGATCGAGCCGCTGGTCGGCCTCACCGAGCTCGGCACGGTCGCCGCCAACGTGGTCGCGCGCGCGATCGCGCGCGGCGTCTACAGCGCGACGGCCCTGCCGTTTGTGGGAGCATTGCCGGCGTGGAAGAACCGCTTCGGCGCGTAAGGGGCGCGCGCCCCTCACCACATATCGCGCGTCATCGCCCGGCGAAGACCGGGCGATTCAGTATTCCAGAGACCCTTGTGATTGAACCGAGAAGCCGCGGCGTACTGGATGCCCCGGTCCCGGCTCCGCCAAGGCTACGCCGGGGCCACAAGGGTGCTCGGCCGCCGAAGCTTTAGCGAAGGCGGCAAGCCGGGGCATGACAGCGCGTGGGCGTCAGACGCTCATCGACATCGACGAGCCGGCGGTCGCTGAGGCGCCTTGGCCCTGCCCGCCTTGCCGCTGCATCAACTGCGCGAACAGATCGTAGGCCGAATTGCGAGAGGAGCTGGAGGCGCCCGGGACCGTCGTCGACATCTTGAAGCCGTCGGCATAGGTGACGGTGGTGGTGGTCGAGCCGTCGGCGGCGGTCGTCGTGGTCGAGGTCGATCCACCGCTCGACGACGACGAATCCGAGCCGCTGCCGGAGGCGTCGCCGGAGCCGCTGGCACCGTGGGCATGGTGGCCGTGATGGCCGCTCTTCAGCGCTTTCGACATCTCATCCAGGCTGACGCTGCCGTCGGAATTCGTATCCATCTTCGAGAACACGTCGTCGGCCTGCGCGAGGTTGGTGCCGCCGGCGCCCAGCGCGTTCTCGAATTCGGACTTGGTGATCTTGCCGTCGCCGTCCCCGTCGATCTGCGAGAACAGGTCCTTCAGCGCGGCGTCCCGGCTCGTCGAGGTCGAAGACGTCGAGCTCGACGAGGTCGAGCTGGCCGCGCTGCCGGTGCTGTCCGTCGACTGGCTTTGCGCGGCGAACAGCGCGTTCATCGTCTCCGGCGAGATCTGCGGAGTTTTGCCCGCATTGACCGACGAGGTCGCGCCGCTGGTTGTGCTGCTGCCGCTGTCGATCGCGAACGGATTGATCGGCGCGTTCTGCGAGGACCCCGTCTTCTGGGTCGACGAGGACGATTTCGAGTTCGTCAGCGACTGGATCGCGTCGAGCGCGCTCGATACGGCACCAAGGGCAAACAACATTGCACAACTCCAACCGATGCGGCACGCCGCAGCCAATGTTCTGGCGGTGATGTCAGCAAGCGTCGTGCCAGCGCAAAAAGCTCAATGAAATCCGCCTTCGCGACGCCTGGCGCGGCTCGGGAACACCGGCAATTCATGCCGGTCGCGGCAGAAATTTCCGCCCACAGGAAGCACACCACCCCTGCATTGCCCGGCTGAGAGGCCCATGTTAGGCGAGCATCATCTTTCACGGCCGCCACGGGACACCGCGCCATGACCCAAGCCTTCACTCCCCGCCCCCTGGCCATCGCGCCCTCGATCCTGGCCTCGGACTTCTCCAAGCTCGGCGAAGAGGTGCGCGCGGTGGACGCGGCCGGCGCCGACTGGATCCATCTCGACGTGATGGACGGTCATTTCGTTCCCAACATCTCCTACGGCCCCGACGTCATCAAGGCGATGCGCCCGCACACCAAGAAGATCTTCGACGCGCATCTGATGATCTCGCCCTGCGACCCCTATCTCGAGGCCTTCGCCAAAGCCGGCTGTGACCACATCACCGTGCATGCGGAAGCAGGTCCCCATCTGCACCGCTCGCTCCAGGCGATCCGCGCGCTCGGCAAGAAGGCCGGCGTCTCGCTCAACCCGGGCACGCCGATCAGCGTGCTCGAATACGTCATCGACCTCGTCGACCTCGTGCTGGTGATGTCGGTCAATCCCGGCTTCGGCGGCCAGGCTTTCATCTCCTCCGCGATCGGCAAGATCCGCGACATCCGCGCGATGACGGCAGGACGTCCGATCGACATCGAGGTCGATGGCGGCGTCGGTCCTGATGTCGCGGGTCCCCTGGCCGCGGCGGGCGCCAACGCCTTCGTCGCCGGCACCTCCGTGTTCAAGGGCGGCACGCAGGAAGCGTACAAGACCAACATCGCCGCGATCCGCAACGCCGCCGCAGGCGCACGCGGCGAAGCGATCTAAAGCACAAGCAACGTATTCGCTGAAAAGCTGCTGGTCTTGCGGGTCTTGCAGCCCGCAATGCGTAAAATTGCAACCTTAATCCGTACTCCTCCGGGCTTCCCTGATTCGTGCAAATCACCGCTAGTGATTCTTGCCTGTTTTCGCGGGAGCACATCATGACGACGACCCTGGTTTGGACTGGCGTGGCGTTGTGGCTTGGTTTCAGTGCGTTTGTTGTGTTCGGCCCATCGGCCGGACCGGCGAAGGTGCCGGCACGTTCGGCCCGCATCGTCCGTCGCGACTGGTATCGGGCCTGAGCCCATGCAGATCGCGCTCGTGAAGCGTCAAGCGAAGCGCAGGTGCCGCATCCCGCGGCGCCCGCATCCTGACCTTGACTATTTCTTCGGTCGGCTCGAACGCACCGAAGGCGAGAGGCGCGACGACACCGGGCCCGAGATGGCGGACCCGGATCACCCGCTCCGGTCACCGCGCCGGCATTGAATTCTATTCTGGACCACGCCCGATGAAACCGCACTGCCCGAACTGCCTGAAGGAAATGACCAAGGCATCCGCGTCGCGTAACCTCTTCAATTGCGAGCCCTGCCGCGAGATCATCCAGTATTTCGGCGGCGGCGCGGATCACGGCGAGCCCGGCCCGCAATTCTGCTGGCCGATCCGCCGCAAGCGCTCCGTCCACGCCGCCCACGCGGCGTGATCTTTCCTAGCCCCACACGACGCCGGCGTCTGGTTTCGCCGCAGCCATCCGCGGTGGCCGCACCACGGTGACGGTGCAGGCCGCCTCCGAGGCCACCTTGGCCGAGACGCTGCCGAGCAGCGTGCGGCGGAACGAGCTCTGCCGTGCGCCGATGATGACGTGGTCGACCTGATTGACCTCGGCGAATTCCAGCAGCGCCGCGGCGGGGTCGACGGCCTCCAGCACGTGAACCGACAGCCGGCTCTCATCCAGCTTGAGCGGCGTCGCCCAATGCCGGAGCGCGACCAGGCGGTCGATATGCTTGTTGGAGCCCTGCTCGTCGAGCGTCCGGTCGATCGCAATGCGGTTGAGCTTGAGCACGTTGACGCAGGCAAGCCGCGCCGACGGCAGCGTCGCGAGAATGCGCTCGGTCGTCACGCGCAGCGCCTCGTTCAGCTCGCCCGCGCCTTCCTCCGTGTCGAGCGCGACCGCGAGGATCGGGCTGGAGGCGATTTGCGCGGCGACGTCCGATTTCGCGCGCGGCGCCATGACGCCCAGGTTGAAGCGCCGCCGCCAGGCCACGCTCAAGGGGTCGCGCTTCAGCCGTTCCGAACGCGCGGTGAGCCTGACCTGGTCCGGATGAGCGAGATCGAAGGCGAGCTGGGACGCGGTCGGATAGCGCCGCACCGGCTCGATCTCGAGACAGCGCAGCACCACCTCCTGAAGCCAGGGCGGATAGTCCGCGCGCAATTCGCGCGGCGGATGCGGATCGCGCCACAGCCGGCGACGCATCGCGCGCAGCGTCTCGCCCTCGCCGAAGGGACGCTCGCCGGTGGTGAAGAAATAGAGCAGCACGCCCAGCGAAAACAGATCGCTGCGCGGATCGTCGCGTACCCCCAACAGCCGCTCGGGCGCCATGTAGGGCGCGGTGCCGTAAGGCAGGCGGAATTCTTCCTGCAGCAGGTCCGGCAGATGGTTGTGGTGCGACAAGCCGTAATCAATCAGGACCGCCTCGCCGCTATCGCGGAACATGATGCTGCTCGGCTTGATGTCGTGATGGATCACGTTCTGCCGGTGCAGATCGGCCAGCGCGGCGGCGATCTTCGCGACGAGCTGCCGCGCCTCCTCATATGGGAGCGGCAGGTCGGGCAGCCGCTTGTAGAGCGTGGTCCCGGGAATGCGCTCGATCACGGCGTAAGCCTGGTGCGCGAAGTCGCCGGTGCCGAAGCACGAGGGCACGTGCGGGCCGGCGAGCCGCGGCAAGATCATCATCTCCATCTCGAACGAGACGATCGCGGCCGGGTCCTCGCCCTCCGACACCCGCGGAATCTTCATCAGCAGCGGCACGTCGATGCCGGGATGGGTGACGGTCCACAGCGTCGCCATGCCGCCGGCATGGACGCAGTCGCCGATGGTGTAGCCGTCGATCTCGGCGCCTGATTTGACCAGGGGTTGCGGCATCGGCCTCTAGCGTCCCTGCGACAGCCGGTCGGCGAGCCAGGGCGGCAGGCCGTTCTCGCGAATCTTGCTCGCCGCGCTCGCGATGTCATAGGGCGCGCGGCAATAGGTGATCTGGCACGACACGGTGTCGAACAGCACGAAGGCTGCGGATGGATCGCCGTCGCGAGGCTGGCCCACCGAGCCGAGCACGGCCAGCCATTGCCGACCGCGCAGCAGCGGCACGGAAACGTCGGTCTTGGGCACGAGGCTCGTCATCTTCGCCGTCACCGACATCGAATAGAGCGCCGGGCGATGGATGTGGCCGCAGAAGGTGACATGGGCGGGCGTCGATATCAGGCTCTTGGCGGCATCCGCCGTCGAACGGACATAGTGCCAGCGCTGCGGGCTCGAGGCCTCCGAGTGGACGTAAAGGCGCTCCTTCTCATCCACCAGCATCGGCAGCTCGGCGAGGAACCGCCGCTGCGCGACGTCGAGCCGCCCGCGCGTCCATTCGATCGCGATCTGCGCCTCCGCATTCATGGCTTCGGTCGTGGTGTTGACCGCCTCGTCATGATTGCCGCGGACGGCGATGGCGCCCTCCCGGACCAGACCCATCACGGTATCCACGACCCATTCCGGATCGGCGCCATAGCCGACGAAATCGCCGAGCAGGACGAACCGCTCCACGCCCTTCGCGCGGGCAACCTTCAGGCAGGCCTCGAACGCCTGCCGGTTGCCGTGGATATCCGAGAAGACAGCGAGAAGCACGCACCCTCCACCCCAAAGGCCTTATCGGAAGCCGATAAGGCCAAATTGAGGGACGTCAAGAAGATGCGCCAGTGCGGGTGCGTTTTCCAGCGTGCCCCTGTCGCGATGGTGAAGAGCCTATTGCTCGTCCTTCGGCGGCATCCGGGGCGGCGGAATCGGGGTGAACACCGCGCCTTGCGCGCCGGCGGGTGGTGCCAGGAATTCGCCGGTCGAGGAATCGCCGCCGCTGGTCTCCAGAATGGTCTTGGGCGTCACGTATTCCCGGACCATGTCAATGAGACTGCCATCGCCGCCGCCGAAATCGGCGGCACGGCCGCCTTGCGGATGTCCCAACGCGATCTCGTTCTCCGCCGCATGGGTCTTGTCGGCCAGCCTGTCATTGTAGGGCACACGAAAGGCGCGCGGGATGCCGCTCGGGCGATTGTCGTCATCCAGCTGCTCGACCCAGAGATAGATCGAGCCGGGATCGCCCTCCAGCGAATGCGGCTCGACGATGCGGGCCTTCAGCAGCTTGAAGGTCGCCGGCAGCCGTTCGGAACTGGCCCAGCCCAGCAGCCCGCGCATCTCGGTGAAGCTGACGACATAGAAGGCGCTGGTCACGACCACCGCGACGGCCTTCAACGACCAGTGCAGCCGCGCATAGACCAGCACGACCAGCAGCAGCGCGCCGATGACGGCGTAGGCGACCGACAGCGTGAGGATGACCGTCTGCAGGCTAGTCACGGCGCACCCTCACAGCGTTCTTGCTCACCCCTGTCCGCGGATCGAGATCGGCGCCGTTGCGCCAGCTGCTGCGGAACGTCTCCAGCAGCGATTTCGGCCGCTGGTCCACATTGACGACCTTGCCCTCGGCATCGAGCCGGAACCGCACCGCGGTCTTCTCGTCGCCGGTGTGATCGAGCGTGAATTTGTTGTCGAAGACCACCTGCGCGGTCGGATTGAGCTTCTGCACCTTCACATTGGCCTGGACCGGTTCGCCGGTCGTCGCCACGAAATGTGAGACGTTGACGGTGTATTCGCCGGCGAGGATGCCGCGCACCGTGACGATCTCCTCGCGGATCGGCGAGGCGATCTTCTTGCCGTTGACCATGATGAAGTCGTTGGCCCCGCCCCGGTCGTCGCGATCGAGCGTGAGGAAGCCGGCTTCGCGGTGGCGATACCAGGCGATGTTGCCGGCGGGATCCTGCACGAACAGGTCGAGATCGTCTGGATGGCTGTCGGGCCAGTCCAGTGTGATCATGAACTCGGCCTTGGAGTCGATCTTGCCGTCCTTGGCATCGGGCGACACCGCGAGGAGCGCGAGGAAGAACAGGAAGGCGATCACCTGAAGCGCCTTGAACAGCATCACGCCCAGGGGATCGAAAGGCTCCTCGCGCGGATAGAGACCGAAATCATCCATCATGACGCGGTTCCAGCGCCTTTGCGCTCCAGCACCGGCGTCACATAGGTCTCGGTCAGCACCACCGCGTCCGAGAACACGCGCTGGGTCGCGGCATCCAGCATGTAATACTGGATGCGCACCAGGATCGAGCCGACGAGGCCCGCCAGCGTGGTGTACATCGCGACCGCCATGCCGTCGCTCATCAGCCCCATCGAGGAACGCATCGCGACCTTGTCGGCGGCGTCCAGCCCCGCGATCGGCGCCAGCATGATGATGAAGCCGATGATGGTGCCGAGCAGGCCGAGCTTCATCAGCGTGTCCGAGACGAAGGCACCGAAGCCGTTGGAGCCGCGCAGCCGGTCGGCCAGCGTCCGCAGCAGCAGCGTCTGGTCGACCGCCCGGTAGTCCTGCGCGGACGCTTTCGTCACGAGGCTCTCGATGTGGTCCCGCACCAGCCCGCGTGGCAGCGCGGCCGCGCTGCCGTCGAGCACCTTGCTGCCCCCGGGCGCGGCGAGCACCGCCCGGCAGCGCCGCGCCGCCGCGCCTTCACGGGCGATCGCCCGTGTCCGCAGGAAGCAGTGGCCGCAGGTAAGGACATAGAGCAGCGCGATCACGCTGGAAATGTAGGTGCGGTCCGAGGTCAGCATCAGGCGGATCAGGCCGAAGCGCCACAGCAGCACGACGGCGAAGATCGACAACCCAGTGAAGATCATCCAGAACAGCAGCGCGCTGCGCTCGGATGGGTCGGCAGCAGACCCCGCGATCGGTCCAATCGTCATCGAACTCATGCTGCACTGCTCCTGGCTTGCAGGGATTGGCCTGCAATGATTCCACCCGATTAGATCAAAGCCGCCGCGCGCGGTCCAAAGAGCCATGCCCAATCCGGCTTGGGAAATTTGCCCGAGCTGCAATCCGGCCCAAACCCCGCAATTGGCAAGGCGCGGCGGCGTTGTTAGGCTGACCTTACCAAACGTTGAGGGTGATCGCATGTGCCTCGTGCTTCAGCTTGTCGCCCGTCTGCTTCTCATCGTCGCGCTCTGCCTTGGCGCTGCGACCGTCTGGGCCACGTTCGACGCCTATCGCAGCGTCGACCGGGCGACCGCGGCCTCGGCGCAGCGGGTCGCGCAGGCGCTTCAGGCGCTGTACTGGCACGAGTTCTTGTTGCGCAGCAGCAGAACGCGCGAGCAGCTCTTGCCGGTTCCGGAGTGGCGCACCCTGGAGACGATGAAGCTGATCTCGCCCGGCGTCTGCGTCGAGTTCCAGCCGGCCATCGCATTCGAAAGGCCGCTCTGCGGCCAGAGCGTGGGGCTAGGCAAGACGCCGCCGCACTGGTTCACCGCGATCGTACCTATCTTCCTCGGCAGCCACGCCGAAGTGATAAGGCCCGTCAGTCCCCGCGCGGCAGCCGCCGGAACGGTCGTCGCGACGCCGGATGCCGCGGCGGCCATCTCGCTTGCCTGGGAGTATCTCCTCAACGTGGTCGATGTCGCGCTTCTGATGGCGGCGGCGATCGCGCTCCTGGCGTCGCTTGCCATCGCGCACGCGCTGGCGCCGGCGCGCACCATCGTCGCCGCGCTCCAGCGCATGGCGCGGGGCCAGTATCGCACGAAACTGCCGCGCTTCCGCTCCATGGAGCTGGCGATGATCGGCAGCGCCGTCGGCGAGCTCGGCGGCCGGCTGGAGGAAGCCACCGAACAGCGCGCCGCGCTGACACGGCGGCTGATCGAGATTCGTGACGACGAACGCCGCGCGCTCGCCCGCGAGCTGCACGACGAGTTCGGTCAAAATCTCTCCGCCATCCTCGCCTTTGCCAACACGATCGAGACCGCAAGCGCGAAGGAGAGCAAGGATAACGGAATCGCGCAGGACGCGCGCATGATCTCGCAGGCCACCCATCATCTGATGGCCTCGCTGCGCGATGCGCTCAAACGCCTGCGCAATCCACTGCCCGAGGAGCTTGGGCTCGAGGCCAGCCTGGTCAATTTGGTGGACAGCTGGCGCTCGCAAAGCGCAGCCCAGCCGACCATCCGGCTCGACCTCAAGGGCGACCTCACCGACATCAGCGGCCCGGCCGCCACCACCGCCTATCGCGTGGCGCAGGAATGCCTGACCAACGCACTGCGCCACAGCTCGGCGCGCGAAATCTCCTTGCGCATCGAGCGGCGCGCCGGTGACGACGACGCGTTGCTGATCCGTGTCGAGGACGACGGCGGCGGCGACGCCGCGCGTGTGGCGCAGTCGGCCGGCTTCGGCCTCACCGGCATCCGCGAGCGGGTCGCGGCGGCCGGCGGATCGCTGTCGATCCTGCCTGCGCGAGGAGGCCTCAGCGTCGCCGCCACCATCCCGCTCGCAGCGTGAGGTCGACATGAGCGATGTCGCGGCAACAGGCATCTCCGTGCTGCTGGTCGACGATCATCCGATCGTGCGGCAGGGCTACCGCCGCGTGCTGGAGAGCCAGGGCGATCTCCATGTCGTGGCGGAAGCCGACAACGCCGCGGATGCGTACGGCGCCTTCAAGGCACACGACCCTGATGTCGTCCTGCTGGATATCTCGATGCCGGGCGCGAGCGGACTGGAGGCGATCCGCAACATCCGCGCGCGCAGCCCGCGGGCGCGCATCCTCGTCTTCACCATGCACAACGAAGCCGTGCTGGTGAAAGCCGCCTTCAGCGCCGGCGCCAGCGGCTTCGTCACCAAGAGCAGCGAACCCTCCGCGGTCGTCACCGCGATCCGCAGCGTTGCACGCGGCGAGCGCGCCATGAGCGACGACATCGCGCATATCCTGGCCGAGGACAGCCTGTCGGCGGGCTCGGCGCTGGACCAACTGGGTGAGCGCGAGATCGAGATCCTGCGCCAATTCGCCGGTGGCGCTACGACCGAGCAGATTGCTGCGCATCTCAATCTCAGCGTCAAGACGGTGCAGAACTATCACTATTTGATCAAGACCAAGACCGGCGCGCGCACCGACGCACAGCTCGTGCGGCTGGCAGCGAGCTGCGGGCTGACGAGGATCTAGGGCTTCGCGGCTGGACGCCTATCTGGTTCCGGCCGACCGCCCCAACGAAGGTCTCCAGTCGCTCTCGGATTGTGCTAGGCTCGATCGCAGCCACGGCATGCGGCACGAGACCGCCGGTGGATGCCTGTTGGGCTCCGATCTTGACGCGAGCCTCCCGGCTCTTTCGAAGCCGCCCTCGTTCCCGTTGTATGCTTTGCACGACAACAGGAGACGCTTCCATGAACATCAGGGACAGTCTTCTTGCCGCACTGATCGCCTTCAACGTTGTCGCGACCGGAACCACCGAGAGCGCAGCAACCGAGGCGAAAGACCAGATCACTATTCTTTATGACGCCTTCGGCACAAATGACGCGATGACAAAGGACTGGGGTTTTTCCGCCCTTGTCGAAGTCGCGGGAAAACGCATCCTGTTCGACACGGGTAACGACCCCGATATCTTCGCGGCAAACGTGAAGGCCAGGGGTGTCAACCTCTCGGACCTCGACTTTGTCGTTCTTTCGCACCGCCATTCCGATCATATGGCGGGCTTGTCCTACGTCCTAAGCGTCAATCCGACCGTCAAGATCTACGCGCCGAAGGAAGGATTTGGCATCTACGGCTCTTCGCTGCCTTCCGGCTTCTTCCGGAAGGACGAGGCCCTGCCGCCAGAGATGCGGTACTACGGAGGTAAGCCCCCAGCGGTGATGAAGTTCGGCTCGGCATGGGCCAACGCAAACTTCGAACTGATCGATCAAACGACCGAGATTGCTCCCGGGATCACGCTGATTTCGCTGATCTCCGATGCGCCCGGAACAAGAGAGCTCAAGGAGCTGTCCTTGGCCGTCAACACCGCAGAAGGCGTAGTCCTTCTGGTCGGTTGTTCGCACCCCGGGATCGAGCGCATTGTCGAAGCGGCGACCGGTATCAATCCCAGGATTCATCTCATCGCCGGCGGATTTCATCTGGTCATGGCGCCTGACGATGCGATCGCGAAAGTCGTTACCGCTCTGAAGGACAGGTTCAAGGTCGACGCCGTAGCACCGGGACATTGCACCGGTGAGCCGACTTTTGCCGCGCTCAAGAAGGCGTTCGGCGACAGCTATCTCTATGCCGGCCTCGGCACGTCGATTCCGGTTGGAACGAGTGGGAATGCCAGACGTGGGGAAGGTCCAACGCTTGACGACCTTGAGACATATCGGAAACTGGCCGGGCGCGAAGACCCGTTCGGCATCTTGCGGTCGCGCAGCCAGCGGTCGGGATCCGCGCTCTAGCGCGCGTAGTCGCGCCTTTATCCAGCGCGTGAGTCGAGCGGAATGGAACCGACACTGTCGCGCTTTGGTTAGCAGCAGAGTGAAGGAGTTGCGCCATGAGTAAGGCCATGCACCGAACGGTCGTCGATCCTCCGCTCCTCACCGTGGGCGAGCTCATCGACGAACTCTGCCGCTTGCCGGATACGGCCGTCGTCCACTTCCGCTGCCCCGCACTCGATCAGGAGCTTACATTCTACCGCATTCGGAAGCGGTCGAAGGACGCTGTCGAAATCGCGGTGAACACATATCCGGAGAGCCCGCCGGTAGTCCCGTCTTCCAACGGAAGGCAATCGACCCTCTCGCCTCCCCTTCGCGAGGAGGCCCTGCTGCACAAGGCGAAAGGCTGAATCGGCAATTACGCGCTTTGGCGGGAGCGTGTCGGTCTAGGCCGCCTTCAACCCGCGCAGCACCAGCGCCAGGGTCGCGTCGACTCGGGCGGGCAGATCGGCATCCTTCCACTCGTCGGCGTGGGCCGGATGGTGGAAGCGGACGGTGGCATCGAAGATGGCGCGGGCGGTGGCCTTGACGTCGCCTACCTCGAACACGCCCTGCTTCACGCCGTCGGTCAGGATCGACGCGATCTGGTCGATCATGGTGTCCTTGTGGCACTTGACGGCGGCGCAAGCCTCGCGCGCCAGCGTCAGATAGGTGTCAAACATCTCGGGATCGTCGAGCACGCGCGAGCGCTTGGCGGCGAACAGCGTGCGCAGCCAGCGGTCGAGTCGCGCCGGCGCCGGCCCCTGCTCCCCGGCGATCGCCAGCAACGGCGCGTCGATGCGATCCAGCCAGCGTTTGGCGACGGCCTCGCGCAGCGAGGCCTTGCTCGGGAAATGGCGATAGACGCTGCCGTGGCTCACATCGAGCGCACGGGCAACGTCAACCACGGTGGCCTTGGCGAGTCCGTAGCGCCGCAGAACGTCCTCGGTGACTTCGAGGATCCGCTCCGGCGTCAAGATCACGGCTTCATTCATGCCAGCACCATGTTCCCGTTGAGGGCTCAGTTACCCGGCGATGGAGCTGCTTCCGAAGCGCCCGCGCCGGTCGTTTCGGAAAGCTCTCGCCTTAATGAGGCAGTTTTGCAGCCTGCGCCGCGATCTGGCGCGCAACCAGTAAATTGAGCCAATGCCCAATCGTTCCGGTGAAGTTGATGATTTCGGTCGTCATTGTCTTAAGTCTCCATTCGTCCGCGGTCCCCACCGCCAAATTACGTCCCGCGATCCGCAAGTGTTTCGGACCTCGGGCTCCCCGGGCGGGTCACCGCGGGACGCCCAATTGGAGCGTCCGAGAACGGATATACACGTCTCGCTGACAGATTTCAATATCTGTTAGTCAATGATCCGTGACACAGTTAATTTTTGTGGCCGGCGTCTCAGACTGGGCTAGTTCCGGGGGCGGTGGATAGCTCGCCGATCCCCCTCGCCCCGGGTCCAGATCGTTTGTTTCGTCCTGCCCGCTCTGCTAAATCACGGCGTAAAAAGCATTTTGGCCGATCGCCGCCTCCCCTGGGGCCGCCCGCCCACCTTCCTGGAGCAGTCTGATGATCCCCCGCTATACCCGCCCGGAAATGGCCTCGATCTGGGAGCCGCAGACCCGGTTCAAGATCTGGTTCGAGATCGAGGCGCACGCGGCGGACGCCCTCGCCGAGCTCGGGACCATCCCCAAGGAGGCCGCCAAGACGGTCTGGGCCAAGGCCAAGGACGCCACTTTCGACGTCGCCCGCATCGATGAGATCGAGCGCGAGACCAAGCACGACGTCATCGCCTTCCTGACCCACCTTGCCGAAATCGTCGGCCCCGAGGCGCGCTTCGTACACCAGGGCATGACCTCCTCCGACGTGCTCGACACCTGCCTCAACGTCCAGCTCACCCGCGCCGCCGACCTCCTGCTCGCCGATCTCGACAAGGTGCTGGCCGCGCTGAAGAAGCGCGCCTTCGAGCACAAGATGACGCCGACGATCGGCCGCAGCCACGGCATCCACGCCGAGCCTGTCACCTTCGGCCTCAAGCTCGCTTATGCCTATGCCGAATTCTCACGCGCCAAGGAGCGCCTGATCGCGGCGCGCAAGGAAGTTGCGACCTGCGCCATCTCCGGCGCCGTCGGCACCTTCGCCCAGATCGACCCGCGCGTCGAAGAGCACGTCGCCAAGGCGATGGGCCTCGTCCCCGAGCCGATCTCCACCCAGGTCATCCCGCGCGACCGCCACGCGATGTATTTCTCAACGCTTGGCGTGATCGCCTCCTCGGTCGAGCGCATTGCCGTGGAGATCCGCCACATGCAGCGCACCGAGGTGCTGGAGGCCGAGGAGTTCTTCTCGGAAGGCCAGAAGGGCTCGTCCGCGATGCCGCACAAGCGCAACCCGGTGCTGTCGGAAAACCTCACCGGCCTCTCCCGCATGGTCCGCGCCTACGTGACGCCGGCCCTGGAGAACGTCGTGCTCTGGCACGAGCGCGACATCTCGCACTCCTCCGCCGAGCGCATGATGGGCCCGGATGCGACCGTGACGCTGGACTTCGCGCTGGTGCGCCTCGCCGGCCTGATCGACAAGCTGCTGGTGTACCCCGCCAACATGCAGAAGAACCTCGACCGCCTCGGCGGGCTCGTGCATTCGCAGCGCGTGCTGCTGGCGCTGACCCAGAAGGGCGCAAGCCGCGAGGACGCCTACAAGCTGGTGCAGCGCAACGCGATGCCGGTCTGGCGCGGCGAAGGCGACTTCCTCCAGCTCCTGAAAAAGGACACTGAAGTGAAGAAGTACCTCACTGACGCCGAGATCGAGGAGCAGTTCGACCTCGGCTATCACCTCAAGCATGTCGACACGATCTTCAAGCGCGTGTTCGGCGAGAGCTGAGCGCGCGTCCGTAGAAGCTGCCGGGTGGTTAGCCGCAGGCATCACCCACCATTCCTCGTGACACGGCGGTGGGTTACGCTACGCTAACCCACCCCACGAACAAGAAACGGATCCCCTCATGCCCATCGTCAACCGCGTTGCCGCCCTCTCCGACGAAATGGCCGCCTGGCGCCATGACTTCCATGAGAACCCGGAGCTGCTCTACGAGGTCCATCGCACCGCCGGCATCGTCGCCGATCGCTTGCGCGAATTCGGCTGCGACAAGGTGGTGACGGGCATCGGCCGGACCGGTGTCGTCGGCGTGATCCGCGGCCGCAAGTCCGCCTCCGGCAAGACCATCGGGCTTCGTGCCGACATGGACGCGCTGCCGATCATGGAGACGTCGGGCGTCGCCTACGCCTCCAAGGTCCCCGGCAAGATGCACGCCTGCGGCCACGACGGCCACACCGCCATGCTGCTCGGCGCCGCCAAATATCTCGCCGAGACGCGCAATTTCGACGGCACCGCGATCATGATCTTCCAGCCTGCGGAGGAAGGCGGCGGCGGCGGCAAGGCGATGGTCGAGGACGGCTTGATGACGCGCTGGAACATCCAGGAGGTCTACGGCATGCACAACATGCCGGGCCTGCCCGAGGGCCATTTCGCGACCACGCCCGGCGCGATGCTGGCCTCCTCCGACAACATCCAGATCATCGTCCACGGCAAGGGCGGCCACGCCGGCGCCGGTCCGCACAAATCCGTCGACAGCGTGCTGATCGGCTCGCAGATCGTCAACGCGCTGCAGTCGATCGTCGCGCGCAACGTCGATCCGCTGAAGTCCGCCGTCATCTCGATCACGCAATTCCACTCCGGCACGGCCTTCAACATCATTCCTGAAGTCGCCGAACTCGGCGGCACCGTCCGCACGCTCGATCCTGAAGTGCGCGATCTCGTCGAGCGCCGCATCGGCGAGGTCGCCGAGAGCGTCGCCCGCGCCTATGGCGGCTCGGCCGAGACCAAGTACACGCGGATGTATCCGGTGACGATGAACCATGCGCGCGAGGCCGGCCTTGCCGCCGACGTCGCCCGCGACATCGTCGGTGCCGAGCGCGTCAACGACAAGTTCATCCCGATGATGGGCGCCGAGGACTTCTCGTTTATGCTGGAAGCTCGTCCCGGCGCGATGATCCTGGTCGGCATGGGCGACGGCAATGAGTGCCACCACCCGGCCTATGTCTTCAACGACAACATCCTCGGCCACGGCGCCTCCTACTGGGCGCGCCTGGTGGAGACGCGGATGCCGGCTGGCTAGCGCCGCTTCGCTGCAATCGTGGCCCCGGCGACAATCCCGGCAAAGGGCCACGCCACGCGGAGCCCGTCATCGAGCCGCAGAGCGTTGCTCCGTTGGCTCTTCCGTCTCCAGCGGGCGAGATGCGGTCTCATCTGAGGCGAGAGGCAGGGTGAACTGGAAGAAGGCGCCCCGCGGCTCGTTTGCGCCGGCCCACATCCGCCCGCCATGCGCCTCGATGATCGAGCGGCAGATGGCGAGACCCATCCCCATGCCTGTGGGCTTGGTGGTGTAGAAGGCTTCGAACAGGCGATCCACGTTGTTCGGATCCAGCCCCGGACCGGAATCCCGCAAGGTGACGTGGACGCCGTCCGATGCATCCCGACCGGTGCTGATCAGCAGCTCCCGTCCCCCCTCGCCGACCGCGGCCATCGCCTCGATCGCGTTGACGATCAGGTTCAGCACCACTTGCTGAACTTGAACTCGGTCGGCCTGAATCGGCGGCAAGCCCTCGGCAAATTGCGTTCGCACCGAGACGCCGTTCTTGAACGCTTCGCTGCGTGTCAGCGCGATGACCTCAAGCACCGCCGGGTTGATCTCAAGTGTCTCCTTTTGCGGGGGCGAGTTCCTGATCAGCGCCCGGATCCGGCCGATGATGTCGCCGGCTCGCATGCCGTCACCGGTGATCCAGCCGAAGGTCTGTCGAACCCGCTCCAGATCCGGCGGCTGCGCCCCCAGCCAATTCAGCCCCGCCTCGGCGTTCGCCACGATCGCGGCGATCGGCTGGTTGACTTCATGGGCGATCGAAGCGGTCAGCTGCCCCATGGTGGTGACGCGATTGGCGTGCGCGAGCTCCATCAGTGCTTCGCGGTAGCGCCGCTCATGTTCGCGGCCTTCGGCCTCCGCTCGCTTGAGAGCCGTGAGATCAAGGACGAGCCGACGCCATGATCCGTATCTTCTCCGAACATGGTCCCGCCGATCAGCACCGGCACGCGGCTTCCGTCCTTCCGCACATACTCCTTCTCGAATGGCTGGGCCGTCCCGACCCGCTTCAGTTCCGTCACGGTCTGCAAGTCGCGGTCGCGCCATTCCGGCGGCGTGAGGTCGGTCCGATGCAGGCGCCCCGCGGCGAGATCTTCCCGGTCGTATCCCACGATGCGCAGGAAGGCATCGTTGGCCTCGAGAATACGCCCCTCGACCTCCCAGATGATGATGCCGATGATGTTGGCATCGAACAGACGCCTGATCTTGATATCCCGTGCTGCAACATCACTCTGGAGCTGGATGTTCTGCTCGGTCGCCTCTCTCCGCCGTTTCGCTTCGAGCCGCGCGAGCGCCAACGCCGCTGCGGCCAGCGCGACGACGAGGACGACGGCGCCGGCGATCAGCCAGGTCCAGCGTTGCTCGAATGCTTCGGCGCGCGCCTCCCGGTCGGCGAGCCGAAAGCGCTCGTGATCCACCATCTGGTCGATTTGCGAGCGGACCTCGTCCATGCTGCGGATCATTGCCAGCGCGGCCAGTCCGGACGCGCCGGCCGTCTTCAGCAGCTCGTCGATCTCGCGCAGCGTGGCTGTAACGGTCAGCGCCAGATGTCCGGCCCGAAGGCCCTGCAACGGATCGTCCGCCACCAACATCTGCAGCGCCTGAGCCTCCCGCCGTACGCTTTCGTCAGAGACGCCGTAGGCCTTGAGATAGGCGGGGTCGAGGGTCATGAGATACCCGCGCCTTTCAGTCTCCAGCTCCGCAACGATCGCTCGCAGCCGATCGAGCGTTTCGAGGACCTGGCGGCTATGCTCGATGAAGTGATGAGCTGCCTGCCGCTCCTGCCAATATTGCAGAACGAGGAAGCTGGTCGCGGCAAACAGAGTCACAAGCACTGCGACCGCAAGGATCAGCGGACGAGCAAACCATCGCAGAGGCAGGGCCCGAACAGGAACGGACATTGACCGTGGGTCTTCGATGCTCGTGTGACCGCGCGTGTTCTGGTGCCGACGCCAGAGCATGATGGGACAATAGCACGGATAGAGAGGGCGGAAACCCGACATTCATCGGATACGCCGGAGGACGGCCGTGATGTCGCAGGGCTGCGGCCCCGTGCGTGTGCTATGAATGAATGCCCTTGGTTGATTCAAGGAGCATCATCATGGCACAGGGTGAAAACTCGTTGAGCCATCCGGCGAGCCGGCGCAGTTTCATCAAGGGACTGGGGGCGGCTGGCGCGGGCCTGACCGCGCTGCCGCGCTGGAGCTTTGCCCAGGATTCCGCTGCGGCCAACGCCAACGCCGCGATCGACTGGAAGCAATTTGCGGGACAGACGATCGCGCTTTCGGGCGCGATCCATCCGTGGTCCAACGCGATCGCGCCGCTGTTGCCGGAGTTCACCATCCTCACCGGCATCAACGTCACCGTCGATTTCCAGCTGGAAACCACCTACCTCGGCGCGCTGCCGATCAGGCTCGCTCGCGGCAGTAGCACGCCCGACGTCTTCATGTTCACGACCTATGGCCAGGGCATCTCGAACGGATGGCTGGAGCCGCTGAACGGCTATTATTCCATGAAGTCGCTGACCGACCCCGCCTGGTATGACGAGAGCGACCTGCTCAAGACGGCCCGAGCCTTCCCGCTGTGGTCGGACGGCGAACGGTACGCCGTCCCGATTACCTCAGAGGCGATGACCCTGTTCATCAACAGCGATGCGCTGGCAGCCAAGGACCAGCCGGTCCCCCGGACTTTCGACGAACTGCTCGTCACCGCCAAGGCGGTCAAGACCAACGGGATGTCGGGGATTACGATGCGAGCCCAAGCCGGCGGCAATTCCTCCCCACCGGCCATGGGCTTCGTGTTCTCCTACGGAGGGGCCATGGTCGAGCACAACAGGGTCGCGTTCGCGACCCCGGAGGCAATCGCCGCCGTCGAGATGTACGGACAGCTGCTCAGTCAGGCCGGGCCTGCCGGCGTCGGCAGCTATGAATGGTACCACGTGCTGGACGACTTCCTGCAGGGGCGGACGGCCATGGCGATCGACAGCAGCAACTTCGCGACCGACATCTCCAATCCAGCGAAAAGCCGTGTCGCCAAGCAAGCCGGGTTTGCAACCTTTCCGCATCTCGCCGGTCGCGGACCCGTCCCCTTCATGTCGCACTGGCAAGGGTGCATCAATTCCAAATCGCGAAACAAGCGGGCGGCTTTCCTATTCCTGCTCTGGGCGACGAGCAAGGCGACCTCGCTGCAGACTGCCGCAGCAGGGCTGGCGACGACACGCGTGTCGGCCTGGTCGAGCGAGGGCTTCAGGAAGGCGTTCGGTCCGCAGGCCGCCGAGGCGGCGCTGATCAATTTGCAGAATGCCGACGTCGACCGTGCCAAGGCGATTCTTTTCCATCCGCAATCGAGACTGATCCTGGACGCCTTCATGATCGGCGTGAATGAAGTGGTCAACGGGGCGAAATCGGCCAAGGATGCGATGACGGGCGCTGCCGAAAGGGCCAATGCGGCGATCCGCGGGTAGCGGCGAGGCGTCGCCCGATCGGAAGAGGTGGCCACGGCGGACAAGTCGCCGACTCCCGCTGCGCGGCGATTACCCCTGATATTGCAGCACGTGCATGCCGGCGTTCCAGTCGGAGACGAACATCAGACCGTCGGGCCGGACATAGGCATCGCAGGTCTTAGCTGCGAGCGCGACGTTCGGGCGGGGGTCGATGAGTTTTTTCGGTGTCGGCGGCACCCAATACGCGATCTCCTTCGGCGCAAACTGATCCCTGACGTCAAACACCCTGGCGCCGGCATTGTTGTAGGTCGCGAAAATCGTCTCCTCGCTCTGGAAGGAGCCGGGGCGGTTCTCATGCAGATTATGCGGACCGAAGGTGCCCTTCGCACAGAAGTCGCGATCGCGTGGCGTCGGCAGCGTCGCGATCGGCACCGGATTTTGCGGCGCGCGCACGTCAAGCACGAATGTGTGAAACAGGCCCTTGGCGCATTGATCCGCATTGGCTTCATCCGCGACGATGGCGAGCTGACGCTTGGGCAGCGGCAGCGGCGTATGCGTGCCGCCGGCGAAGGGCGGCGACCAGTTGATGTGCGAGAGCAGCTTCGGATTGGCGGGATCGCCGATGTCGTGGATGGTGAAGCCGCCGTCGCGCCAGGCGGCATAGCCGCGATCGCCGGCCGTGATCATGTGATGCAGCGCAAAGCGCTTGCCCTTGGGCGTCGCCGGCTCGCCGGCCGCGCGGTTCATGCCCGGCAGCCACCATTTCGCGACGATCTCCGGCTTGGTGATGGTCTTGAGATCGACCACGCAAAGGATGTGGTCGGCGAAGCCATCGAAATGCGCCGACACATAGGCGTAGCGGCCGCCGGGCCACCATAGCCGGTTGATGCCGAAGCCCGGCATTTCGAGGAACGCGACCTCGCGCATCTCGCCCGGTTTCGAGATGTCGTGGATCGACAGGCCGGAGCGGAATTTCTTGGCCTTGGTGATGCTGTCGGCGAGCGAATTCTCGAAATATCCGCGCATGCTGTCGTAGGACTGCATCGCGACGATGTTGGCGCCGTTCGCAAGCAGCAGCAGGTCTTCCGCCACCTGCAGATGGTGGGTGCGGGTGTATTGCCCGGCAGTGAAGAAATTGACCGGTTTCAGTGCGCGCGGATCGGATGCGTCCAGGATCGTCACGCCGTCGCTGAACATGTGTCCGACATAGACGTGCTGCCGGTTGAACATCACCTGCACAGTGTCGGGCCGGCCGCCGACATCGCTGTACGAGATATGCTTGATGCCCTTGCCGATGCCCTCCGGCGGAATGTCCGGCTCTGACGCCCATACCGGCCGTGACAATCCGGACAGCGCAGCGGATCCGAACACGGCCGACAATTGTTGAAGGTGATGGCGGCGAGAGAGTTCAGGCATCGGCTTCCCCCCATTTTTTGAGAGGATGATGCGCGCTCGCGGCGAGGCGCGCAAGCCTCGTGTGCCCTCACTTACGCCTGCGCCACCTCGTGCCGCATCACGAACGGATCGAGCAGCGTGTGCACCTCGCCAGCGACGAGTTCGCGCTGGTCTGCCGGCAGGCCCGCGAGCGTCACAGTGGCAATCGAGCCGTGGCTGCCGTGCGCGCCGACCTTCACCTTGCAGTCGATGCCGCGCTCAGTGAGCGGCGACAGCACCTTGGCGAACACGCGCTGCGCGGCATCCCAGCGCAGCTGCGGCTTGAACACCTTGCCGACGCCGGTCACCGGCATCGAATCGATCGGAATGACCTGCACCGGAACGGCCGCGCGCTCCGGCGTGCGCTCGCGCACCCAGGCTTCCAGCTCGCCCGGCTCGACCGTGGCGCCCGGCTTCAGCTGCACATAACCGACCGGCAATTCACCGGCATAGGCGTCGGGCTGGCCAACCACGGCGGCGAAGCCGACGGCGGGATGGCGAAACATGATCTCTTCGATCGGCGCCGGGTCGATATTGTGGCCGCCGCGGATCACGAGATCCTTGGCGCGGCCGGTGATCCAGAGGTAGCCGTCGGCATCGAGACGTCCGAGGTCGCCGGAGTTGACCCAGACCTCGTCGACGAAGGCGCCCCTGTTGTGCTCGTCGTTGAGATAGCCGCTGAACACGCCGGGCCCGGCCATGATGACGACGCCGATCTCGTCGGCTGCGCAGTCGCGGATCAAGCGGCCGTCGGCATCGAGCTGCACGATGCGCACGCGCGCGTAAGGCATGGGAAGGCCGACCGAGCCGAGCCGGATCGGCCGGCTGGGATAAGCAAGCGTGTGCACGCTCGAGGTCTCGGTCATGCCGTAGACCTCGGCCACCGGCAGCTTCAGCTTGTCCTGGATCGCCGAGCCCCTCCGCCGAACACCTGCACGACCGCCTTGAGATGTTTTAGCCGCGGACGGATCTGCTCGACCTTCTGCCAGATGTCGGTGCCCGGCATCGGCCCGAGCGCAACCAGAACCTTGGTGTTCGCGGCCTCAAGGATCTCCGCGATCTGGTGCGGCTCGAGCAGCGGATTGACGGGATTGGCGATGCCCGCGGCCTCGGCGCCGAACAGCGTCACGAAGGCATCGGGCACCAGCGGCAGCATGAAGCTGACGACGTCGCCCTTCTCGACGCCGAGCGCGTGAAACATGTTGGCGGCCTGCGTGACGCGCGCGACGAAATCGCGATAGGTGACCATCACAGGCGTATCGGCCGGATCGGCGTTTTGCAGGAACTGGATCGCCGCGCCGTCGGGGTTGCGCTCCGCACCGAGCCTGATGGCGTCATAGGTGCTCTCGGCTGCGACGCGATCGGCGTAAGGGACCTGCTCGAAGGCCCGGACCTCTGCGTCCGTCGCGAAGTCCGGATAGTCGTTGCCGATGAACCGATCGAGCGCGTGGATGCCCGCCATGGAATTCTGTCCTCCCTCAGATGCATTTCCCCGCCCCCTGTCTTTTGACATTTTGGTCGGCGAGACCTCGACCGATGGCCGGTCGAGCGCGGACAGAATGATGGATGATTGAGCGTTCGTCCATGGCCGAACGGCTACGGTCGTAGCACGCGTCTTCGAGGCCATTGAACCTCCCCGCCCGATGCGGGGACCAAGAACATGCATCGGACTCCCCTGCCAGCGTCCTGCCGCAAGACTTGAGGAAATCATGACCACGCCCCCGCGGGACCGCGTCACACGGCTGATTGTCGCGCTCGCCGTGACCTCGGCGATCATGATTTCGGCGATCGTCCTGCCCCGCGCGGCGCGCGCCGAGGACGGCCAGTTCGACAAGATGCGTGCCAGGATCGCCGCCTTCGTCGCCGACAAGATGGAGAAGCTGGGCGGCTCGCGCATCGTCTACAAGGTCGATACCGACGGCTTGCGCGAGAGCGTGGTCACGGATTTGCGCGACGATGTCTACAAGACCCTGCGTGAGGGCAAGATCGCCTTCTCCGGTCTTGCGATCCGCGACGCCGGCGTCGAGGTGAAGATCGCGGACGCCAAGGGCCGCGAGCAGCTCGCACGCAAGCTCGCGTCGGCCGCGGAGGGATTGCCGTCGCATGCGCTCACGGTGACCGATGGCGGCGACGGACTGGTGAGGCTCGCGCCGACCGATGCCGCATCCGCGGCCCGGCTGCGCGATCTCGTCGAAGATTCCATCGCGATGATCGAGCAGCGCCTCAAGGATGCCGGCATCAACCTCGCCAGCGTCCTTCCGGATGGCACGGATCGCATCCGCATTTTCATTCCGGGCATGATGGAGCCCGCCCGCGTGACCGCGGTCTTCGCCAGGAAGGTCAAGGTCAGCTTCCGCCTGATCGACGTCTCGATGCCGGCGGAGCAGGCGCAATCCGGCACGCCGCCCACGGGCACCGAAGTCCTGCCCGGCTTCAAGGACGAGCGCCATTACCTGGTCGCCAAGGACAGCGCGCTCGACGGCGACGACATCAGCTATGCCGGCCCGGGATTTGCCAGCGGTACGAAAGACCCGATCGCCTCGTTCCGCTTCAACGGCCGCGGGACGCGGCGCTTTGCCCACGTCACCGAGGAGAACATCGGAAGGCCCTTCGCCATCGTGCTCGACGGCAAGGTGATCTCCGCCCCCGTGATCCGCGAGCCGATCACCGGCGGCTCGGGCCAGATCTCCGGCAATTTCACCCTGGAGGAAGCCAATAGTGTCGCGATGCTGCTGCGCGCCGGTTCGCTGCCGGGGCACCTCGACCTCGTCGAGCAGCAGGTCGTGCAACCCGCCGCCAAGCCGTAAGGCTGGTCGCCCTGCGCCCCCGCCCCGTCGGGGCGCAACGATCCAAGACGCCAAAGCCCGCGCCCCCGGGGGCCCCGAATCACGGGCGCAACACGGCCATGCGCACAACCAACGGGCAATTGCCGAAACGCCCGATCAGGCTAAAATTTGCCTCTTGCGGCACGGCGGCCGAAGGCTTCATTTCAAGCGGTCGTCATTCGATTTCGGCTATACGTGTCGAGCATACCGACCAGGACTGAAGGCCTTACGCGGGGTTAGTACATGCCGTCCGGCAGCGCAGACATTTCCTCGATCCTCGACCGCATTCTGGATGCGGCGACGGACAACCTCAGGATCGCAAAGATCCTGGTCCAGATGGGCCTCGATCCCAACAACGTCACCTACGACGCGATCTTCAACCGGTTGCTGGAGATCTTTGTCCAAAACATCACGCTGGCCAATCTGTTCGCCGCGGTCGGCGCCGGCTTCTTCGTCGCCACCCTCCTGATGCGGACGATGGTGCCCCTGCGCGTCGCCAACATGGTCGGCTGTGCGTTCTTCGCCGTCTTCGGCGCGCTCTCGGCCAACGTCTCGACCTTCCTCCTCTATCTGCTGCTGCTTCCGATCAACGCCCTGCGCCTGCGGCAGATGCTCAAGCTGGTCAAGAAGGCGCGCCATGCGGCCGAAGGCGACATGTCGATCGAGTGGCTCAAGCCGTTCATGACCGAGCGCAAATATCGCAGTGGCGATACGCTCTTCAAACTGGGCGATCCCGCCAAGGAGATGCTCCTCACGGTCACCGGCAAGTTCCTGGTCAAGGAGATCAATGTCGAGATCGGGCCCGGAGCTCTCATGGGAGAGCTCGGCTTCCTCACGCCGGACAACCGGCGCACCGGAACGATCGAATGCGTCGAGGACGGACAGGTCCTGACGATCACCTATGACCGCTTGCTCGAGATCTATTTTCAGGACCCGCAGTTCGGCTATTACTTCCTGGTGCTGACCAGCCAGCGCCTGCTGCAAAACATCGACCGCTTGCAGAAGCAGCTGGCGAGCGAGCGGGCGGCGACCACGAACCGGATCGCGTGAACGGCGCCGCGGCTCAGCTCAGCAGCAGCGCCATTCCCGGATCGCCCTTCTCCATCGCGCGCCGGTAGGCCGGGCGGGCACCGACGCGGCCGAGATATTTGATCACATTCGGGCAGCGCGACAGGTCATAGGGCTGGAAGTAGCGCATCGTGGTGAGCGAGAAGCCCATCATGATGTCGGCGGTGGTGAAGGTGTCGCCCGCCAGATATTCGGCGTCGCGAACGCGCGCATCGACCAGGTCGAAGGCGCGGTCGGTACGCCCTCTGCTCGCGACCAGTATCGGATTGTCCTCGGCGAGCTTGAGCCGGTTCAGGATCATCAGCCGGCCCATGCCGGCCTGCAGCGTGCCGTTGGCGAAGTGAAACCAGTACAGGAACTGGGCGAAATCAGGATGATCAGGGCGGAGCGCAAGGCGCCCGTCGCCGTATTTGGCCATGATGTAATCGACGATGGCGCCGGACTCGGCGAGCACGAGGTCGCCGTCGGTGATCACGGGCGCGCTCCCGATCGGGTGCAGCGCCTTGTAGTCGGGCGGCGCCAGCTTGGTGACAGAATCGCGCGCGTAGCGCTTCAGTTCGTAGGGAATTCCCAGTTCCTCGCAGAGCCAGACGATGCGCTCGGATTGCGACTTGCCGAGATGATGGACGGTGAGCATAGCATCTCCTGCGACCGTGAGTTGGACCTGTCGTGACGCCGCATCTTAACCGGTCATTGCGAGCGCAGCGAAGCAATCCAGGCAGCCACCGCGGAAAGACTCTGGATTGCTTCGCTGCGCGCGCAATGATGGCGTGGGGAGAGAGCATGCCCCCGACACTTTGCTCTCGTGCCCCGGACGCAGCGCAGCACGAAGTGATGCGCTGCAGAGCCGGGGCCCATGTTGCGGTCGGTACCGTGGCCTCCTGGGTCCCGGCTCTGCGCAGCAGCGTTGCACGCTGCAGCGCGTCCGGGACACGAGACCTACCCCGCCTCGTCCGTCACCATCCGCGCCACGACGCGGTCGCGGCGGATGAAGTGGTGCCAAAGCGCAGCGACCACGTGAATCGCGATCAGCGCGAGCAGCACATAGGCAAAGAGGATGTGGCGGTCCTCATAGGCGCCCGCCGCCGCACGGTCGGGAGAGGTGAATTGCGGCACGTGAAACAGGCCGAAGAAGTCGGAATAATCCGGCGTACGCGCGCCGGAATGCGCCCAGCCCAGCATCGCGACCAGGATGACCACGAGATAGAGCGCGCCGTGGCTGACATGGGCCGCGATCTTCTGCCAGCGCGAGGTTTCAGGCGGCATCGCCGGCGTCGGGTTGACGGCGCGCCAGACCGGGTGCAGCACGGTCAGCAGCAGGATCACATAGCCGATATCGGCGTGGATCGAGCGGTAAAAGAAGCGGTCGGGACGCGCCGGGATATGGTTCATCCACCAGCCGAAGCCGATCATGGCGAGGATGGCCAGCGCCAAAATCCAGTGCAGCCACCGGGAAACGCTGCCCCAGCCGTTACCGGTATTTCTGATCATGTCGGCTCTCCGGAGTTTTGCGGATATGTCCCCGTCCGCAGCGCAGCTGCTGATAGCGGGAACTTGCGGTAACCGTGAAATTGAATCGTTCCAAACTGGTACCAAACGGCCCCGCCGCAAAACCGCCCCAAAAACCGAATGGTAACCATGGTGCCCTTAAGGTAGCGACGTGACCAATTCTGCGACGATCCTGGTGTTCGATTCCGGCCTTGGCGGACTCACGGTGCTCCGCGAGGTCGTGGCCGCGCGCCCGGACGCGCATTACGTCTATGTCGCCGACGATGCCTTCTTCCCCTATGGCCACCACAGCGAGGACGAGATCATCGCCCGCGTCGTGCCGCTGATGGGCGAACTGATTGGCACCCACGATCCTGACCTCATCGTCATCGCCTGCAACACGGCGTCCACCCTGGTCCTATCTCACTTGCGCGCCGCTTATTCCCTGCCCTTCGTCGGCACCGTGCCGGCGATCAAGCCCGCCTGCGCGCAGTCGAAAACCCGCCGCGTCTCGGTGCTCGGCACCAAGGGCACGGTGAAGCGCGAATACACCAAGGCTCTGATCCGCGATTTCGGCCTAGGTTGCGAGGTGACATTGGTCGGCTCGCCCGAGCTCGCCTCGCTGGCGGAAGCCGCGCTCAGCGGCCATCCGATCAGCGACGGCGACATCCTCGCCGAACTCGCCCCCTGCTTCGTCGGTGATCCCGCGGACGCGACATCGCGCACCGACACCGTGGTGCTCGCCTGCACGCATTACCCGCTGCTGCTCGACCGGATGAAGACGCTCGCGCCCTGGCCGGTCGAATGGATCGACCCCGCGCCCGCCATCGCCCGCCGCGTCTCCGACCTGCTCGGCGCGCAAATCGGCGGCATTGCGCACTCCGGCGCCGAGATGATCTTCACCTCGAACCGCGTGCACGGGCTTTCAGCCACGCTGACGCCGTTCTTCGGCGGCCGCGCGCTGGCCTGACCTTGCGCCTCGACGGCGCGCTGCTAGGCTTCGCCGTCGCCATCTTCGCAGGTTCATCCCCATGCCGGTCCCCGCAACGCCGCTCAATCGCCTCCGCCAATTGTGGAGCGAAGGGCGCCCCGCCTTCGGCGCGATCGCGACGATCCCGAGCGTGCAGACCGTACAGATCATGGCGCGCTCGCTCGACTGGATCATCGTCGACCTCGAGCATGGCCCGATTGGCTTGACCGAAGCGCATGCGATGATCGCCGCCACGACAGGCACGCCATGCACGCCCCTGGTGCGGATCGCGGCGAACGAGCCGTGGCTTGCGAAAGCGCCGATGGACATCGGCGCCTTCGGCATCAATTTCCCGATGATCACCAATCGCGCCGAAGCCGAGAAGGCGGTGCGCAGCGTGCGCTATCCGCCCCGCGGCGATCGTCTCTGGGGTCCGTTCCACGCGCCGTTCCGCTAGGGCCAGTCGATGCCGGACTACATGGCCGGCGCCGACGACGAGATGATCTGCATGATCACCATCGAGCATGTCGAGGCCGTCAATCGCATCGACGAGATCATGGCGACGCCGGGCATCGACGTCGCGGTGATCGGCCCCGGCGATCTCGCGACGTCCATCAACAAGCGCGGGCAGATGGACGATCCGGAATTGCTGGAGCTGGTCGCCCGCGCCGAGGCCGGCATCCTCAAAAGCGGCGTGCCGATCGGCGGCGTGGCCCGCACCGCAGACCAGGCCAACGCCCTGGTCGATCGCGGCTATCGCGCGATCGCGCTGGGTTTCGACTGGTCGCTGTTCCAGCGCGGCATCATGGCGGCGTTCGAGGGAATCAAGCGCTGAACGAGGCGATCGCGGCCTTGCCGGGAACTGCCGCGCTGCTAGGGTCGGCGGTTCCAGGGAGGAAGAACCATGCTCAAAAAGACTTTGCTCGCTCTCGCTTTCACCAGCCTCGCCCTCGCAGCCTTCGCCCAGCAGACCGGCATCAAGCGGACCCCACTGCAGAAGGTCGAATTTCCCGACGGTTACAACACCGTCACCGCCATCGCCGAGGTCCCGGCGGGCGGCGCGGCCGGACGCCATACCCATCCTGGGGTCGAAACCGGCTACGTGCTCGAAGGCGAGCTGAATCTCCTCATCGACGGCCAGCCGGAGAAAACCCTGAAAGCCGGGGATTCTTACCAGATCCCGGCAGGCGTCGTGCACGACGCCAAGGCTCACGGCGATAAGGCCATGAAAGTGCTTGGAGTTTACATCGTCGACAAGACCAAGCCGCTGGCCTCGCCGGCACCCTGATGCGGCGAACCGACCGACCCCAGGCGGGTTGGATCGTGCTAGAGCACGCGGCGAGCGGGCCACCCGCTCGCTGCACATATTTTAGTCCGTAGGAACCGAAAGACCCATGCGCGGGACGCCCAAGACCATTTCGCTGCCGCGCCGCCTGATTTGCGACCTCATGCGGGCGTCGATGGACGTGCCATTCGTCTCGCTCTCCCGCCCCCTCAATATTCGCCCCCTGCTGGAGGCGCGTGCCGGAGCGATGGCGCCCGCCGGCTGGGCCGCGATGTTCGTCAAGGCCTTTGCCCTGGTTGCCAGGGACGAGCCGGTCCTGCGCACCGTCTACGCCAAATGGCCCTGGCCGATGCTCTACGAGCTGCCCAATAGTGTGGCGTCGGTGGCGATCGCCCGGGTCCAAGACGGCGAGGAATGCGTGATGCCGCAGCGAATCGCGGCTCCCGAAGCCATGGCGCTGGCCGCGGTGGACGCCGAAATCCGGCGTGCCAAGACGGCCCCAATCGACGATATCCCGATGTTCCGCAAGATCATGCGGGCCACCCGCCTGCCGCTGCCGCTGCGGCGGCTGTGCTGGGCGGTCGGGCTGAATTTCGGCCGGCAGCGCGGCAACTGGTTCGGCAGTTTTGCGGTGAGCTCAGTGGCCGCCTATGGCGGTGGCGAGCTCCATCCCATCACGCCGGGCCCGTTCATCGTCAGTTATGGGGTGGTCGAGGGCGACCAGACCATCCATGTCGTGATCCGCTGGGACCACCGGGTCACCGACGCCGCCCCCATTGCCCGGGTCCTGACCCGGCTGGAACAGGTCCTGAACACTGAAATCGCTGCCGAATTGCGCGCGGCCGGGCCGAAGCCGATCCGCGCGGTCCGGACATGATTTCGGGGCTATTCGCATTGACAGAACGGCCCAAACTCACCTAAAAGCCGCCTGCTCGCGGGCCGATTTCGGCCCGCGAAGCGTTTCGCGACCCGTGGTCCTCTCCCTTAAGCTTTGGGGATCGGACCTGTCAGTGCCGGGCTAGCCCGTCACACAGGAGGGCGCGTTTCCTCAAACCATGTACCTGAAGAGGACGCGATGACTAAGCGCAGTGAGGCGAAGTACAAACTCGATCGCCGTATGGGCCAGAACATCTGGGGCCGCCCGAAGAGCCCCGTCAACCGCCGCGAGTACGGCCCCGGCCAGCACGGCCAGCGCCGCAAGGGCAAGCTCTCCGACTTCGGCGTGCAGCTGCGCGCCAAGCAGAAGCTGAAGGGCTACTACGCCAACATTTCCGAGCGCCAGTTCCACGGCATCTATGTTGAGGCGAGCCGCCTCAAGGGTGACACCGGCGAGAACCTGATCGGCCTGCTGGAGCGTCGTCTCGACGCGGTCGTGTACCGCGCCAAGTTCGTCTCCACGATCTTCGCCGCGCGCCAGTTCATCAACCACGGCCACATCAAGGTGAACGGCCGCAAGGTGAACATCTCGAGCTACCAGCTCAAGATCGGCGACGTGATCGAGGTCAAGGAAGCCTCCAAGCAGCTCGCCCACGTGCTCGAAGCCAGCCAGCTCCCCGAGCGCGACACCCCCGACTATCTCGAAGTCGACCACGGCAAGATGACCGCCAAGTACGTGCGCATCCCCGGCCTCTCCGACGTGCCGTTCCCGGTGCAGATGGAGCCGCATCTGGTCGTCGAATTCTATTCGCGCTGATAGTTCGGCAGAACGACATTCAAAGGCCCCGGTTCACCGGGGCCTTTTTGTTTGAGCCGGTGATTCCTATGTCTCAAGCCATCTGTGCTATGATTGCACATCGCGGAGTTGAGCATGACTCGTCTTCTGGAAGAGGCCTTCAGCAAAGTTTCCGGCCTGCCCGATTCAGAGCAGGACGAACTGGCGCGGACCCTGCTTGAGCTTGCCGGGGTCGATCAGCCACCAATCCAGCTGACAGCGGCGGAAGAGGCAGATCTCGCCGAGGCCGAAGCCGAAATCGCCCGCGGCGAGTTGGCCAGCGCCGACGAAGTCCGCGCGATGTGGGCCAAGCACGGGCTGTGAAGGTCCGTTATACGAAGCGGGCGCTCGCCCAAATCGACCAAATTCTGACCTACACATTGAGGCGCGCTCGCCCCAAGGCGCAGGCCACGTGCGCGATCGCATTGTCGCTCTCATAGCATTGCTAGAGACCTACCCCCACGCAGGGCGAACGACTACGCGTGCATACGTCCATCGCTTGCCGGTCAACCCTTATCCCTATCTGATCGATTATCGTGTGACCGAGACAGAAATCGTTATTATGCGGTTTCGTCACGCCGCCCGGCGTCCACCCAGAGCTCGCTGACCGCGAGCGAGTGCCATTCCCCTCAGGGAGCAAGTTGATGCTCTACACCCCTCCCCCGATCGATCCCAAGGCGCCACCGGTGCGCATCAATCTGCTTTCGGACACGCAGACCAAGCCGACGGCTGCGATGCGCGAGGCGATGGCGCGGGCCGAGGTCGGCGACGAGCAGGTCGGCGACGATCCGACCGTGAACGCACTGTGCGAGCGCGTCGCCGCGCTGATGGGCAAGGAAGCCGCGGTCTACATGCCCTCAGGCACGATGTGCAACGTCACCGCGACGCTGGTGCATTGCCGTCCCGGCGACGAGATCCTCGCCCACGAGAGCGCACATATCATCGCCCGTGAAGGCGGCGCGCATGCCGCGATCGGCGGCTTCCAGGTCACCCAGCTCAAGGGACCCGACGGCCAGTTCACACCGGAGACCTTTCGCAAGGCACTGCATCCGCGGACGCGCTACCAACCGCCGCAGACCGTCGTCAGCGTCGAGCAGACCGCCAATATCGGCGGTGGCACGATCTGGAAGAAGGCGGCGCTCGACGAGATCGTCGCGATCGCCAAGCAGCACGGCCTCGTCACCCACATGGACGGTGCGCGCCTGCTCAACGCCACGGTAGCAAGCGGCATCTCCCCACGCGACATGACGGCGGGGTGGGATTCGGCCTGGATCGATTTCTCGAAGGGCCTGGGCGCGCCGATCGGCGGCGTGCTCGCGGGCACCCGCGCCTTCATCGATGCGGTGTGGCAGTGGAAGCAGCGCCTCGGCGGCTCGATGCGGCAGGCAGGCGTCTGCGCGGCCGCCTGCATCTACGCACTCGACCATCACGTCGATCGCCTCGCCGACGACCACGCCAATGCGCGCGCGCTCGCCCGCGGGCTATCGCAGATCGCAGGCGTCGAGGTGCAGGAGCCCGAGACCAATCTCGTGTTCTTCAAGCCTGATGGCGCCGGAATTGCCGGCGACAAGATGGTCGCCGCACTGCGCCAGCGCGGCGTGACGCTCGCGATGATGGACGGCCGCATCCGCGCCTGCACCCATCTCGACGTCAATGCGGCCCAGGTCGAGGAAACGATCGGATACGTCAGAGAGATCGTGCGCGGGGCGTAAGTCCGTAGCCCGGATGGAGCGCAGCGAAATCCGTGGTCCTCGCCTCGCGGAAAGATTTTCCCGGATTGCGCGGAGCCTGTCATCGGGCGGCGCATCGCGCCGACCCGTTGGCTCCATCCGGGCTGCGAAGGCGGCTAGCTACCGTCCCATCGCCTGATAGATCAGCGTCTTCAGCGCCAGCTGAATCCGGCCGCGCTGCGAGGGGGTCTGCACCATGAAGATCCCGAACAGGTCGTCTTCGGGATCGATGAAGAAGAAGGTGCCGCCGACGCCGTCCCAGCGATATTCGCCAAGCGGCCACGATGTCCCTGATGGCACCGAGGTGCGCACCGCGAAACCGAGGCCGAAGCCGGAGCTACCGCCCGGATAGTAATTCTGATCGCGCGCGATCTTCGTCTCGGGGCCGATATGATCCGACGCCATCAGCGCGATGGTCTCCGGCTTGAGATAGCGCCGGCCTGCATAGCTGCCGCCGTTGAGCAGCATCTGCGAGAAACGCGCGTAGTCACCGACCGTACCGACAAGGCCGCCGCCGCCCGACTCCCACCTCAGCGGTTTCCTGGGATCGCGGATCTGCGTCATCGGGCTAATCGCGCGATCCTGCGGCATCGGCTCGGCGACGCGCGGCCACTTGGCAGGATCGGCGACATAATATGCAGTGTCCGTCATCCCGAGCGGATCAAGCAGCCGCTCCTTCTCGAACCCGAACAGCGATTTCCCCGATATGACCTCGACGATGCGGCCGAGCACGTCCGTGGAGTGGCCATAGTCCCAGTTCGTGCCGGGCTGTTCGGCGAGCGGAAGCGCGGTGATCTTCGCGACGAGTTCGGCGTTGGTCAAAGCCTTGTTGTCGAAGAGACCCGCGTCGGCATAGAGCTTGTTCACCAAGCCCCCGCCATAATAACCGTAGGGCAGCCCGGCAGTGTGGCGCATCAAATCCTTGATCGTCACGGGGCGACTGAGCGGCTCCAGCGCCAGTGCAACCTTGCCGTCCTCGGCCTTCGTCTCGACACCGACCTTCATCTTGGCAAAGGCCGGAATGTACTTTGCGACGGGATCGTCGAGCGAGAGCTTGCCCTCCTCGACCAGCATCATCGCCATGACTGTCGTGACCGGCTTCGACATCGAATAGAGTCGGAAGATCGTGTCCGCGCTCATCGAGATCTCGGTGGCGACATCGCGGACGCCGAAATTCTCGTAATAGACCGGCTTGCCGTGCTGCTGGAGCAGCAGGATCGCGCCCGGAAAGGTGCCGGCTGCGACCTCGCTCCTGATGTAGTCGGAAACCTTTGCCAGGCCTTCTGGCGAGAAGGTGTGGGCGCGCCCCTCGGAGCCCGCTTGCGCACCACCTGCACCGAACAAAAGAACGAGCGCCGCGATCAGCGCGCGGCGCCCGAACATGTCACTTCTCCATCGCTTCATAAACCAACTGCTTCAATGTCCGCTGCACGCGCTGGCGCTCGGTCGGGGTCTGCTCCAGCAGCACGAAGAACATGTCCTGCTTTGGGTCGATGACGAAATAGCAGCCTGAAGCACCGTCCCACTTCAATTCCCCGAGATCACCGGGCGGCGGTGGCTTGGCGTTGCCGGGATCGGTGCGGACCGCAAGGCCAAGACCGAAGCCGAAACCGTCGCCGGGGAAATAGAAATAGTCGCGACCAACCCCCGAGGTCGGGCCGATTTGATCGGTCACCATCAGCTTGAATGTCTCGGGCTTGAGGATGGTCTTGCCGTCGAGGCTGCCGCCGTTGAGCAGCATCTGCGCAAAGCGCTCATAGTCTGCCATGGTCGTAACCATGCCGCCGCTGGCGAACTGAATTTTTTTGACAACCGTCGGATCGTTGATCCGGCCGACCCGGAAATCGCTGTCGTTCGGCACCGGCTGCGCCAGAAGCTTCTGCTTCTCCGGGGCCGTGACGAAGAAGCCGGTGTCGACCATGCCGAGCGGGTCGAGCAGCTTCTCCCGCTCGATCTCGAGCAGCGGCTTGCCGGTTGCGACCTCCATCACTCGCGCCAGGATGTCGGTGGAATGGCCGTATTGCCACAGCGCGCCCGGCTGGTTGTGCAGCGGCAGTTTTGCGATGCGCTCAGCGAACTCGGCGAGATCGAAATCGCCGGCGTAGATATTGGCCTCGCGATAGGCCTTGCGGACCAGGCTGTCGCCATAGAAGCCATAGGTGACGCCCGAGGTGTGCGTCATCAGATCATGCACCGTCATCGGCCGGCTCAACGGGACGAGTTCGAGCGACTTGGTGCCGTCGTCGGCCTTCTTCTCGACGCCGACCTTCACGTTGGCGAAGGAGGGAATGTATTTCGAGACGGGATCGTCGAGCTTGATCTTGCCGTCTTCGATCAACTGCACCGCGACGACGGAGGTGATCGCCTTGCTCATCGAGAACAGGCGGAAGATGGTCTTGTCGGTGATCGGCGCCTTGCTCACCACGTCCTGCACGCCGAAGGCTTCGTGGTAGACCGGCTTGCCATGCTGCTTGATCAGCACGGTGGCGCCGGCGATCTTGCCCGTCGCGACCTCGTTCTTGAAGAACTCGCTGACCTTGGCGAGCTTGTCCTGATTGAAATGCGCGCCGGCCGGAATCTCGTAAGTGCCTTCGGCGCGCGCGAGCGACATCGCCCCCAGCGATACCAGTGCGCCGCAAACCAACGCACGCAGTCCGAAATGTGAATTCATATCCCCTCCCCGGAAGGTGGCCGAGCGGAGTGTACTGACCACGTCATCAGGCACAAGGGCTGCCGTACCGCGCCAAAACGTCCGTGTGGAGCGCGGCGCTTGTCTCCGAGAAACAACAGAATATGACGTGGGTGACCAGCGGCGCAGCCGGCAGGGCTTCAATGGTCGTGTGGACCGCAATCGTCGCGGCCTGATCGGCCGGAAAGCGATATACCCCGGTCGAGATCGCGGAGAAGGCTAGAGAGTTCAGTCTATTGGCCTGGGAGAGCTCAAGCGCACGGCGATAACAGGAGCGCAACGCATCCGCCTCGCCGCAGCCGCCGCCGTGCCAGACGGGGCCGACTGCGTGGATCACATGTCGCGCGGGCAGACGGTAGCCCTTCGTGATCTTGGCATCGCCGGTCGGACATCCCCCGAGCGTCCGGCACTCGGCCAGAAGCTCGGAACCGGCAGCGTCGTGGATTGCGCCATCAACGCCGCCTCCGCCCAGGAGAGACGAATTTGCGGCGTTGACGATGGCGTCAACGCCGAGTGTCGTGATGTCAGCTACGATAACCTCGAGCTCGGCGCCGCCGATGCGGCGCGTCAGCTGGGTCACCCGATCAAGCCGCGACGGCGACGCCCTTCTCGGAGAAGAGCTGCTGCAGTTCGCCAGCCTGGAACATCTCACGGATGATGTCGCATCCGCCGACGAACTCGCCCTTCACATAGAGCTGCGGAATGGTCGGCCAGTTCGAATATTCCTTGATGCCGTTACGCAGTTCGGCGGATTCGAGGACGTTGAGGCCCTTATAACCAACGCCGATGTGGTCGAGGATCTGGACGACCTGGCCGGAGAAACCGCACTGCGGAAATTGCGGCGTACCCTTCATAAACAGAACCACGTCGTTCGACTTCACTTCGTTGGCGATGAATTCCTCGATGCTCATATCCATGTCCTTCCGGGGCGCAGCCCTCAACGATTCCCTCGGGCCGGCCCAGCCGATCTAACCCGATACTTGCCTATATATGTAGCCCAAACCGTTGTGCATCCAAAGTAAAATGGCGGCGAACACCCCTTGGGCGGCCGGTCCAGGCCACGCCGGCCGCATTGCATGATGCCACGAATATCATCGCCGGGGAGGACTTTCATACCGTAACGGAGCCCCTATCTAGGACGAACCCAGGTTTTGGAACCGGGCAACGCCAACAACGTTCTCTTGTCCTGTCTGGAGAAAAACGTGACGAAACAAGCCTCCGCTACGGCCACCCCGCCGCTTTCGTCACCGTCGGCCGACCCGCGCGGCCTCGCCCAGGGGCTGGAAGAGGCATTTCTCGCCGTCCGCAACGAGACCGAGCGCCGGGCCGCGCCGCTGTCGCCGGAGGATCAGCAGATTCAATCCATGCCGGATGCGAGCCCCGCGAAATGGCATCGGGCCCATACCACCTGGTTCTGGGAGCAATTCCTGCTCGGTGAGCACTGTCCCGGCTACCGGCCCTTCCACCCTGATTTCGCGTTCCTGTTCAATTCCTATTACGTCAGCGCCGGCCCGCGTCATTCCCGCAATCACCGCGGCGACATCACCCGCCCCAGCGCCGATCAGGTCGGCGCCTATCGAACATATGTCGATACGGCCGTCGTCAAATTCTTCCGCGAGGTTGGCGCGGACAAGCTTCGCGAGGTCGCACCGCTCGTCGAGGTCGGGCTCAATCACGAGCAGCAGCATCAGGAACTGATGTTCACCGACATCCTGCAGGCCTTCGCGCAGAACCCGATCCCGCCGGCCTATGATCCGGACTGGCGCTTCCCGGCTTCGACACGCGCGGGTGAGGGTTGGCTGACGCTGAACGAGGGTATCCACACCGTCGGTCATGTCGACGACAGTTTTCATTTCGACAACGAGAAGCCGGCGCATCGCGCCCTCGTCGGTCCGGTCAGGGTCGCACGCAATCTCGTCACCAACGCCGAGTGGCTCGCCTTCATGCGCGACGACGGCTACCGGACCGCAACGCTGTGGCTGATGGACGGCTTTGCCACCGTCAACAACGAAGGCTGGGACGCCCCCGGCCATTGGCGCGAGATCGACGGCCAGTGGCACATGATGACGCTCGCTGGCCTCAAGCCGGTCGATACGGACGCGCCGGTCTGCCACGTCAGCTATTACGAGGCCGATGCGTTTGCGCGCTGGGCCGGAAAGCATCTGCCGACCGAGATGGAATGGGAGGTTGCGGCCAGAGCCGGCGAGCTCAACGACGCCTTCGGCATCGTCTGGCAGTGGACGCGTTCTTCATATTCGCCCTACCCCGGCTATCGCGCCATCGAAGGCGCGCTCGGGGAGTACAACGGCAAGTTCATGATCAACCAACTGGTGCTGCGCGGCTCCTCGCTTGCAACTCCCGAGGGCCACAGCCGTATTACCTATCGCAACTTCTTCTATCCGCACCATCGCTGGCAGTTCACGGGACTGCGGCTCGCCGACTACGAATAAAAAATCATCCGACGATAAATGCGCGCCGGACAGCGCGTTCAGGAGAGTATCATGAATGTGCACGCCAGCGCTTTGGCCGAAGCCCATCTCCCCGACGAGCAGACCACCGCTTTCGCCCGCGAGGCCATCGAGGACCTCTCGCAGAAGCCGAAAAAGCTGTCGCCGAAATATTTCTACGACGCGACCGGCTCGGAGCTGTTCGAGGCAATCACGCGCCTGCCGGAATATTACCCGACGCGGACCGAGCTTGCGATCCTGAAGGAGCGCGGCAGCGAGATCGCGAAGATCATTCCGCAGCATGCGGCGCTGGTCGAGTTCGGCGCCGGAGCAACCACGAAAGTCCGCCTGCTGCTCGATCACTGCAGGTTCGCGGCCTATGTGCCCGTCGACATCTCCGGCGACTTCCTGAAGGCGCAGGCCAACGGCCTGAAGCGGGACTTCCCGACGCTCGGCATCTATCCGGTGGCGGCCGACTTCACCACGCCGTTCGAGTTGCCCAAGGCAGTCGCATCGATGCCCAAGGTCGGCTTCTTCCCCGGCTCGACCATCGGAAATTTCGAGCCGCATGAGGCGCAGGCCTTCCTGAAGAGCGCCCGCAAGATCCTGGGCAAGGGCGCGCAGATGATCATCGGCGCCGACCTCGAGAAGGAAGAGCGCGTCCTCCACGACGCCTACAATGATGCCGCCGGCGTCACCGCCCGCTTCAACCTCAATGTGCTCGTGCGCATCAACCGCGAGCTCGGCGGCAATTTCGACCTGTCCGCCTTCACCCATCGCGCGATCTACAACCGCGAGCGGCACCGGATCGAGATGCACCTGATCAGCAAGAAGAGCCAGACCGTGCGCCTCCTCGGCACCAGCTTCTCGTTCCGGCCCGGCGAGAGCATCCACACCGAGAACAGCTACAAATACAGCCTCGAGCGTTTTGCTGCGCTGGCGCAGGGCGCGGGCTGGCAGGTGCGCGAAAGCTGGACGGACGCGGCGAAGATGTTTTCGGTGCACGCGCTGGAGGCGGCGGAGTAAAGGCTCCGGCGCCAGTGGCGCCGGGACTCAATGCGCCTCTGCCTCCTCCGGCTTCGTCCCCAGCGACACCGACTCCCAGACCGCGACCACGATCATGATCACGGTCGACGCGACCGACAGCCAGAGCGGCGAGAGATCGGCGGCGAACCACCACAGCACCAGTAGCAGGATGATGCCGATGCCGTGGGAGAGTTGGAGGAAGCCGCGGATCGCGTGCTTGAACAGGATGGTGCCGACCAGGAACACCAGGGGACCACCGACCGTGCTCACGATGGTCCTGATATCGGAATGGCCGGTCGGATGCTTCAGCACCAGCTCGTCCGACACCGCGGTCAGGATGATGCCGGCGACGATTGGCATGTGCAGATAGGTGTAGGCGAGCCGCGCCAGCCGGCCGGATTCCGCGGATTTCGAGATGCGCTCGGAACCGGCTTCCGCGCCCTTGTGGAAATAGATCCACCACATCGCGATGGCGCCGGTGAGCGCGGAGATGAAGGCCAGGATGTTGTCCGCGGTCCACTCCAGCTCGGCGAAGGTGGCACCGTTGACGACGACGGCTTCACCGAGTGCGATGATGATGAAGCCGGCGCAGCGCTCGGCCATATGGCCGCCCTCGACGGCCCAGGCTTCTACCGACGAGAAGCCGAGCTTCGGGACCCAGAAGCGCACCGCGGGCGAGACGTATTCGATCGCGAGCGCCGCGATCCAGAACCACAGCCGCGCCTCGTCATGGGCGAGACCGCCGAGGATCCAGAAGATCGCGGAGCCGCAGAGCCAGACCAGAATGCGGATCGCGTTGTGCCGGACGGCCGTTCGATGGCGCGGGGTCGCGAACAGCCAGAAGGCGGTGCGTCCGACCTGCATGGTCGCGTAGGCGATCGCGAACCACAGGCCTCGCCCCTCGAAGGCGGTCGGGATCGTGGTCGACAGCACGAGGCCGCCCAGCATCATCAGGAAGATCAGGATGCGGACCGGAGTCAGCTCGGGATTGAGCCAGTTGGTGACCCAGGCGGTGTAGACCCACACCCACCACACCGCGAGGAACAGCACCGTGACGTGCACCGCGCCGAGCGGCGTGAAATGGTGCAGCAGCGTGTGCGAGACCTGCGTGACGGCGAAGACGAAGACGAGGTCGAAGAACAGCTCAGCATTGGTGACGCGGCTGTGCTGGTTCGGAGCGATGACGCGAAACATCGCGCCGCGAGGATTGTCCGCAGCCATCGTCATCCCCCCGTCACGCGATCAGATCAGGCCCCCGGTACCCCGGTTTGCAATGCCAGCGCATGCAACACGCCGCCCATCTGGCCTTGCAGGGACTGATAGACGATCTGGTGCTGCTGGACGCGGGACTTGCCGCGGAAGGATTCCGAGATCACGGTCGCGGCATAGTGGTCGCCATCGCCGGCGAGGTCACGGATCGTCACCTCGGCATCGGGGATCGCTGCCTTGATCATCGCCTCGATATCGTGGGCGTCCATGGGCATTCGGGTCTTGCTCCTGTCTCGGCTTCGAATCGCTTGCCGGGGTCCCCGGACCGGCAGGGCCAAACTTAGCGTGAACGGGCTTCTACGTCACGCATTCCGGCACTATATCCCTGATCCCATCCGGATAAAGGCACGACAAAGTGCCGCGCGCGGCAGATTGATCGAAAAGGCGTGAAATCATGAAGCTTCCAGGGCCCGACCACCCCATCACCATTACCCAAAATCCCCGGCGCGTCCGCGTCACGGCCGGCGACATCGTGATCGCCGAGACCAGCAAGGCACTGATCTTGAAGGAGGCCAAATATCCGGCGGTGCAATATGTGCCGCGGGAGGACGCCAACATGGCGCTGCTGGAGCGCACCGACCGCGTCACCCATTGCCCCTACAAAGGGGACGCGAGCTATTACAGCGTCAAGGCCGACGGCAAGACGCTCGACAACGCGATCTGGACCTACGAGACGCCCTTTCCCGCTATGACGGAGATTTCCGGCCATCTCGCCTTCTATCCGGACAAGGTGAAGATCGAGGAAGTGGGGTAGGCTCGTCGCGCCGGGGCGCTGGGCGATCGCAGGCCGCCTCCGCTCCGTCGACGCAAGGCTCAGGATGCCGCGAAGAGCCGCAAGACTGATTGGGGTCTCGTTGCTGGGCGTGGCCGGCATCCTCATTGTGGTGGCCGCCGCCGGACTGGGATTCCGCGCCTATCGCCAACATCTTGCTGCCGAAACTCTCGCGATCCGCTCACCAAAGGGCGTGCAGGAGGGAGGCTTCGTCGACATCGGTGGAATCAAGCAATGGATTCAAATCCGCGGCGAGGATCGGGATAACCCGGTCCTCCTGTTCGTCCATGGCGGGCCCGGAGGCTCCACCTTGCCGATCTCGTCGGGCTGGCGCCCCTGGGAAAAGCATTTCACCGTCGTGCAGTGGGACCAGCGCGGCACCGGGCGCACTTATGGCGCTGCTGGAGACGCGCTCGCGCCAACCATGACGTTGGAGCGGATGACACAGGATGGCGTCGAGCTGGTCGAGCATCTGCGGACCCATCTGCACAAGGACAAAATTGTCCTGGTCGGGCATTCTTGGGGCTCGTTTCTGGGCATTCACATCGTCAAGCAGCGCCCCGATCTGTTTTATGCTTATGTCGGCACGGGACAAGTGGTCGGCAGGGTGACGTTCGAGAAGCAATTCGAGATCACCATCGCGCATCTGCAAGCGTTGGCGCAGTCCGCTGGCAACAGCGAGGCCCAGGCGGAGTTGGCACCAATCGTCGCGCGCCCCCTGTTCAGTCCACAAAATCGACTGGTTGCGGACAAATGGAGCAAAGTGCTGGGGCTACCCTCCATCGAGAGCGTCCAGTTGGCAGGTCCCGTCCCGCCCCCATTCATGCCGGAATTCTCGCTGCTGGACTGGTACAACTGGCGCAACGGCATGGCCTTCTCCGCAAAATATCTGCGCGGACGAGAGGGCCCCATGTTTAAGCGCGACGTCGCCTCGCTGGGGCTCGCGTTTCCGATCCCGGTGATCTTCATCGAGGGCGATGCGGACTACAACACACCGAGCGGGCCGGCCGAAGAACTCTTCAATCAGATCACGGCTCCGCATAAGGAATTTGTCTGGGTGCGCGGGGGGAGTCATTTCATTCCGTTCGATCGTCCCGACGAGTTCTTGGCGGGGCTGGTCACCCACGTGAGACCGTTCGCAAGCGATTGACCGGCCAGCCTGAGAGCCGGCACGCCATGTCAAATCTCCCGTCTGCCCGGCTACGCCCTGAAGATCGTGAGCCCCAGTATCAGCAGCACCAGGAAGATCGCGACGAAGATATAGAACAGGAAGCGGGCGACATCGGCCGAGGCGGCCGAGAGGCCGGTGAAGCCGAGCACGCCGGCCACGATCGAGACCAGGAGAAAGATCAGCGCCCATTTCAGGATCGTCATAGCCAGCTCCGACGTGGATGCCGCATGTTTTGCGGCCCTCAACCCATTCGCGAACGCTAACTTCGCTGCGCGGAACTGGTTCCTGAGGGCGCTCCGCGAGCAAGGCGCGGCATAAACTGCGCTTGCTGAATCCGGTTCCCGGCGGCACAGTCCGGCCAGGGCTGGAGTGCAATCGGGGCGACCATGATGACGATGTCACATTCCGCGACGATCGGCGCAGAGGCGCACGCCGCGCCGAAAGCCAAGGCGCGCAATCTGTCGCTCGATCGGACCCGCACCTTCCTCACGCTGGTGGTGCTGCTGCACCACGCGGTCATTCCCTACACCTATTTCGGTCACACCGACCCGGCGTCCTGGATCGGCTTCGACGTCGTCGTGCTCTGCACCGACAGCTTCTTCATGGCGATGTTCTTCTTCCTGTCGGGACTGTTCACGTGGTCCGGCATCGCGCGCAAGGCGCCACAGGTTTTCCTGCGCGACCGCCTGTTGCGGCTCGGGCTGCCGTTCGTGATCGCGGCCTTCACGGTCATCCCGATCGCCTATTACGCGATCGCGCTGCGGCACGATCCCGAGCTGACCTTCGCTTCGTTCTGGTGGAAGACGATCACCGTCGGGCCGTGGCCGAGCGGGCCGATCTGGTTCGTGTGGGTGCTGCTGGCGTTCGACCTGACTGCGAGCCTGCTCTACCGGGTCTCGGCCCACCTGGTCGATCCGGTCAACCGCGTTTCGCTGCGCGGATTTGACCAGCCGGCCGTGTTCTGGCTGCTGCTGGTCGTCGTCACCGCCGTCGTCTACGTGCCAGCGCTGGTCCATTTCGGGGCCAACAAATGGTTCGAGTTCGGACCGTTTTCGGTGCAGGCGAGCCGCGTCCTGCTCTACTTCGCCTATTTCTTCATTGGCGTCAGCGTCGGTGCCGCCAACTTCGATCGCGGCATCCTCAGCGCCGAGGGCCAGTTGCCGAAGAACCGATGGATGTGGGTGATCGCCACGCTGGTGCCCTACTGCCTGATGTGGTGCATGATCTACATCAAGCGCGCAATCCTCGGGAATCCCAACGTGCTGCCGGACTGGTATCAGGCGATCTACGGCACGTTCGTCGTGCTGTTCTCGGCCGCGATCCTGCTCGCGATCCTCGCCTTTTTCCTGCACCAGAAGTCGCCGGGGCCGAATCTGCTCGACCGCATGCAGGCGGACGCCTACGGCATGTTCCTGGTGCACTACCCGATCGCGCTGTGGATCCAGTATGTGCTGTTCGACTACTCGTGGCCTGCGATCTTCAAGGCCGCGATCGGCTTCGTGCTTACGGTGTTGCTGAGCTGGGGACTGACGGCAATGTTGCGGAAGATTCCGGGCGCGTCGCACGTTTTGTGAGGCCGAGGTCTCTCCGCCCGTCATTGCGAGCGTAGCGAAGCAATCCAGAGTCTCTCCGCGGAGACGGTCTGGATTGCTTCGTCGCTTTGCTCCTCGCAATGACGGAGAAAGCGCCTTACGCCGCCTTCCCGCTCATATATTCCGGCAGCCAGCGCTCGAACGACTTCCGCAGGCTATCGATCGTGACAGGCGCCTCGCCCGCGATCGCGATCGCATCGCCGCCGGTGGTGCCGATGCGCACGCAGGGCACCTCGCAGCCGCGCATCTTGGCCAGCACGCGGCCGGCGTCCGCTTCCGGCACGGTGACGAGATAGCGCGCCTGGTCCTCGCCGAACCAATAGGCCTGCGGCACGAGCGCCGCCGGCGCCGCGAGCAGTCTTGCGCCGATACCGCTGGCCATTGCCATCTCGGCGAGCGCGATCAGGAGGCCACCGTCGGAGAGATCGTGCACCGCGGTCGCGGTGCCCGCATGGATCATGCCGCGCACGCAGTCGCCGTTGCGCTTCTCGGCCGCGAGGTCGACCGGCGGCGGCGCGCCCTCCTCGCGACCACAGATGTCGCGCAGGTAGACCGACTGGCCGAGCCAGCCGTGGGTTTCGCCGACCAGGAGGATCGCCTCGCCCTCCGCCTTGAAGGCCAGCGAAGCGGACTTGGTGAAATCGTCGAGCAGGCCGACGCCGCCGATCGAAGGTGTCGGCAGGATCGCGCGGCCGTTGGTCTCGTTGTAGAGCGAGACGTTGCCGGACACGACCGGGAAGTCGAGCGTGCGGCAGGCTTCCGAGATGCCCTTCAGGCAGCCGACAAACTGGCCCATGATCTCGGGCCGTTCAGGATTGCCGAAATTGAGATTGTCGGTGATCGCGAGCGGCTTGCCGCCGACCGCGGTGATGTTGCGCCAGGCTTCCGCCACCGCCTGCTTGCCGCCCTCGAACGGGTCAGCTTCGCAATAGCGCGGCGTGACGTCGACAGTCAGTGCCAGCCCCTTCGGCCCATCCTGCACGCGCACGACAGCGGCGTCGCCGCCCGGACGCTGCAAGGTGTTGCCGAGGATGACGTGGTCGTATTGCTCCCAGACCCAGCGCTTGCTGCACATGTCGGGCGTGCCGATCAGCTTCTCCAGCGCGGCACCGACGCCCATCGGCGCCGGCACCTCGCGCGCATGCACGACCGGCAGCGCGGCAGAAGGAATATGCGGCCGGTCATAGAGCGGCGCCTCGTCGCCGAGCTCCTTGATCGGCAGATCGGCCATCACGTCGCCGCCATGCTTGACGACAAAGCGCTTGCTCGGCGTGGTGTAGCCGACGACCGCAAAGTCGAGGCCCCATTTCTTGAAGATCGCCTCGGCTTCCTTTTCCTTCTCGGGCTTGAGCACCATGAGCATGCGCTCCTGGCTCTCCGAGAGCATCATCTCGTAGGCGCTCATGCCGGTCTCGCGCGTCGGCACCGCGTCGAGATCGAGGTCGACGCCGAGGTCGCCCTTGGCGCCCATCTCGACCGCCGAGCAGGTCAGGCCGGCGGCGCCCATGTCCTGGATCGCGATGACGCAGCCCTTCTCCATGATCTCGAGGCAGGCCTCGAGCAGCAGTTTCTCGGCGAAGGGATCGCCGACCTGCACGGTGGGGCGCTTCTCCTCGGACTTGTCGTCGAACTCGGCCGAGGCCATCGAGGCGCCGTGGATGCCATCGCGCCCCGTCTTGGAGCCCAGATAGACGATCGGCATGTTCACGCCGGAGGCAGCCGCATAGAATATCTTGTCTGCGTCGGCGAGGCCCACAGCCATCGCGTTGACGAGGATGTTGCCGTCATAGCGGGTGTGGAAGCGCACCTGGCCGCCGACCGTCGGCACGCCGAACGAATTGCCGTAGCCGCCGACCCCGGCGACGACGCCGGAGACGAGATGCCGCGTCCTGGCATGCTCGGGCGCGCCAAAGCTCAGCGCATTGAGGCAGGCGATGGGACGTGCGCCCATGGTGAAGACGTCGCGCAGAATGCCACCGACGCCGGTGGTCGCACCCTGGTAGGGCTCGATGTAGCTCGGGTGGTTGTGGCTCTCCATCTTGAAGACCACGGCCTGGCCGTCGCCGATGTCGATCACGCCGGCATTCTCGCCGGGGCCCTGGATCACCCAGGGCGCCTTGGTCGGCAGGCCGCGCAGATGGATGCGCGACGATTTGTACGAGCAGTGCTCGTTCCACATCGCCGAGAAGATGCCGAGCTCGGTGAAGGTCGGCTCCCGCCCGATCAGCTTCAGGATGCGCTCGTACTCGTCGGGCTTGAGCCCGTGGGCGGCAACCAGTTCGGGGGTGATCTTGGGTTCGTTCTTCATGGATTCGGGGCTTTCCGCGGCGTTTTGCCGTTCTTAGGAAGATCGGGGGCCTACGAAAAGCCCTTTATGGCGCATTTTCCCGCTGTCCCACGTTTTGCGGGCAGGCGGTCGGCGGGAACGGGAATTGCAAGGCGCTGACGGATCGGATTTAAGGGCTAAAGATCCGTAATTGAAGGCCCATTTCCTTGCACGAATTGACCAAAGTCCCCTCCACCCGCCGCCCGGACCTGCACGTCGCCACCGATGGCGAGTTCACGGGCTGGCGGACCTGGATTCGCGACAGTTTTGAGAGCCATATCGGCCCGTTCTGGCACAAGATCGAGGACGACGGCAGCGTCCGCTCGGCGTTCCGGGTCGAGAAAAAGCACCTCAACGGCTCCGGGAACGTCCATGGCGGCTGCTTCATGGCGTTCGCCGACTATTGCCTGTTCGCGATCGCCACCCATGAGCTGGATGGCCCGGCCGTGACGACGAATTTCGCCTGTGATTTCCTCGACGCGGCCCGCGAGGGCGAGCTGGTCGAATGCGTCGGCGAAGTGTCCCGCGCCGGCGGCTCGCTGATCTTCCTGCGGGGCAAGCTGACCTCGGCCGGGCGGCCGCTGTTCACCTTCTCCGGCACGATCAAGCGGGTGAAGCGGAAGCCGGCACTCCAGCCAAACGCATAGCTCGACGCCTTCCCTTTTCGCGTTCCCTCGCCCAGACTTGCGACAAGCGCTTTGGCGCGGGGGAGCAGGAACAAGGTGCCGCAGAGCACATCGTCGGGCCGCACGGCGGCCGCCGCATCATCGTCGCCATCCATCATCGCCACCGGTGCGCGCAACTGGCGCGACTACGCGCTGCTGTTCGCGCTCGCCTGCTGCTGGAGCTCGACCTATCCGCTGGCCAAGCTCGCGCTTCCCACGATCCCTCCCATCACCTTCATCTCGGCGCGCTCGCTGATCGCGTTCGCCTTCCTGTTTGCCATCCTGTGGATGCGCGGCGTCAAGCTGCCGACCGACTTGAAGGCCTGGAAGCTGTTTGCGACCCAGCAGCTGATCAATTCGACCTTCCCGTTCCTGATCATCACCTGGTCGCAACAATATGTCCCGGCGTCGAACACGGTGGTGCTCGCCTCGACGACGCCGATCTTCGCCTTCCTGATCACCTCTCTGATCACGCGGCACGAGCCGGCAACGCTGCTAAAGCTCGCGGGCGCAATTCTCGGCCTTGCCGGCACGATCGCCATCGTCGGGCTGGACGCGCTACGCGGCTTCGGCAGCGAGATCATTGCCGAGATCGCGATCCTGCTCGCCACCATCTCCTTCGCCTGCGCGACGATCTTTGGCCTGCGGCTCTCCGAATACGACCCGATGGTGGTGGCGACCGGCTCGCTGCTGTTCGGCGGCCTCGTGCTGCTGCCGCCCTCGCTGATCATCGACCAGCCCTGGACGCTGCACCCGACGCCGACGGCGATCGTCGCCACAATCGTCATGGGCATCGTCTCCAGCGCGCTGGGATTGATGTTGTTCTACGTCTGCCTCGGCCGGCTCGGCACGCTGACCACGAACGCACAAGGCTATCTGCGCATTCCGATCGGCGTCGGATTGTCCGTGCTGCTACTTGGCGAGAGCGTGCCGTCGAACCTCGCGCTGGGACTGCTGCTGGTCATGGCCGGCGTCGCCGCCATGACGGTGCCGGCGGAACGGCTGAAGCTGCGCTAGCGGTACGAAGACCACGCTCGAGTAATAGCCCAAAGCGCGATGACGATTCATCGATGTCATCGCGCTTTGGTCGGGCGCAGGCCGCGCCGCCGTTGTACCGATCAAGCAGCCATGTTTGGTTGCCGGAAGGCCGCTTCCATCTCGCGGCGCACCCGCACGGCGAGACTATTGGGATCGTACTCCACGTCCTCCCATTTCAGGCGCTGACCTGGCGCGATATCGGTCTTGAGCTTGACATGGTGGGCGAGGCCGAGCGGCAGGTAGCCATGCTTTAGTGAAGCGTCGGCGGGGGTCTGCTTGCCCCAGACGCAAAAGCCGCCCTCGCCGTCGAGCATCTCGCCGGCCTTCAGCTTGCGCTTGGCGGTCGCGACGACGTCGGAATTGAACACGATCGGCGCGCCGGTCGGCTCCTTGCGCAGCGCCGCGGAGGCGACGGAGATCCCGAGCTCGAGCCCGATCATGTGGATCGGCCGGTACAGCGAGGCATATTTGCCGGTCTTGTCCGGCAGCATGCTGTATTCGCGGAAACATTCCTCGGAATAGGCGCTGTCGGTCTCGAACACGACATAGGTCCCCATCACGAGGCTCTGCGGCACGTCGGTGCCGTCACGATAGACCGAGGACGTGACCTCGGTGACGCCCGACTTCTCCAGCATGCCGCCGTCGGATTTCGGCTTGCAGATTTCGGCGTGCTCGAACCGCGTCGCCGGCGGGAACGACAGGCCCTCGCTCTGCGCATGCAGCCCGGTCGCATTGCACACCGCCGTCATCTCGATGCCCGACTTGGTGCCGTCGACGAAGGAGTTGAACATCTTCGGGTTGATCGAGCTGCGATCCTTGATCTTCATGTACTTGTCGAGGATGTCCCAGACCGTGTCGGGCGTCGACTGGTGATAGGTCGGGTGGTAGCGCGTGCCCTTGCCGGCGGCGACGACCTTGAAGCCGGCTGCGCGGGCCCAGTCGACGTGATCGGCGATCAGCGCCGGCTGGTCGCCCCAGGCCAGCGAATAGACCACGCCGGCCTGCTTTGCCTTGCGCGCCAGGATTGGGCCTGCGACTGCGTCCGCCTCGACATTGACCATCACGATGTGCTTGCCGTTCTCGATCGCCTTCATCGCGAAGCGGATGCCTGCGCCGGGATCTCCGGTCGCTTCGATGATGACCTCGATGGCGGGATGGGTGATCAGGGCGTCCGCATTGTCGGTGACGATCGTGCGGCCCTGTTTCAGCGCATCGTCGATCGTAGCAGCCGCATATTGCTCCTCGGGCCAGCAGCCGAGCTTGAGCTGCGAACGGGCGCGGCCCGTGTTCAGGTCGGCGACACCGACGAGATGCATGCCATCGGTCTGGCGTACCTGCGACAGGAACATCAGGCCGAATTTTCCGGCCCCGATCAGGCCAATGGTGATCGGTTTGCCGGCAGCTTTGCGCTCCAGCAGCATGCGATGGAGATTCATGGGATTTTTCCTTGGCGTTCTCTGACGACGGCTGTGTCCGCCGTTTCGCAGCAAACGTTAGGCAGCGGTGAATCCAAGGGCAATTCAGATTATCTGCCGCGACGATGTAGACGCGCTAAACAATCCGCGCGCTTTGGCTCTTAGTTTGCGCATGATCTTTCTCGGAAAACCGCTTCACACTTTTCCGGATCATGCGCGCCGCTCCAGGCGTCGCGTTCGCGGCGCAACCAGTCGAGGAAGGTGCGGGTCTTGCGGTGGCGCAGATGGCCATGCGGGCAGACAATCCACTGCGTGGTCAGCGTGACCTCGGGCGGATTCTTCACCGGGCAAACCAGGCGGCCGTCACGCAGTTCGCGCCAGGCCAGCAGCTCGCTCTCCAGCCCGATGCCGAGGCCGTCGACGGCAGCGTCGATCGCCATGTGGCTGCGGTCGAACAGCACGCGCTTCCAGCGTTCCGCAGGCTCGATGCCGGCCTCCGTGAACCAGCGCGGCCATTGCATCTGCGATTTCACCGAATGGATCAGCCGGTGCTCGAGCAGATCCTGGGCTGCGAGACTGCCCGCCGCAAAGGACGTGGGCGCGCACAGCGGAAAGAATCGCTCCTTGCCGAGGCTTTCGACGAACAGGCCGGCCCAGCCGCCCTCGCCGTGGCGGATCTCCAGATCGACATTCTCCTTGCGGAAATCGGTCGGCTCATTGGTACCGTCGAGCCGCAATTCGATGTCCGGATTGGCGTCGACGAAGCTGGCAAGCCGCGGCAGCAACCATTTGCTCGATACGCTCGGCGCGGCGCGCACCGTCAACGTGGTGGCGGAACGGATGCCGCGGACATGCTGCGTGACATCGGTGACGTGCTCGATCTCGCGGCTGATCATCTCGAAATAGCGCTCGCCGGCCTCGGTCAGCGTGATGTTGCGCCCGACCCGCGAGGTCAGCGCCGTGCCGAGATGCAGCTCCAGCGCCTGGATCTGCTGGCTGACGGCCGACGGCGTCACCCGCAATTCATCCGCCGCACGGGAAATGCTGCCCGCGCGCGCCACCGCGTGGAAGACGATGATGGCGCGGAAGGGTATCTGCATCAGGAAACCTTTTAGGCCAGCTAAAGTGACGGCGAATATAATTCAATTGTCGTGCATGACCAGCGATCTAGGCTTCAACCTCAAGGCAACCCGCGACAGACGGGTGCCGACGAGGAAACTGGACGGCGCAGAGCGCCGGTCCGCCCGGGGGAAGGAACGCAAGGCCAGGCCTTTCACCAGACAAGCGATTTTGACGACACCGGCGCAGCAAAGCCTGCGCGCCGCAACGACCACGTGCGCCGACAAAGGCGCCGAACGAGACCATCAGGGAGGACCAACGATGTCGGGCAAGAACCACACGCTTTCACGCCGCAATTTCATGGTGGCGGCTGCGGCCGTTCCACTGGTCGCGATCCGCACCCGGCCGGCGCAGGCCGCGGAGTTCGAATACAAGCTCGCCACCGGCCAGTCGCTGACCCAGCCGATCAACACCCGCCTCGATCAGGCCGTGAAGCGGATCAGGGAAGCGAGCGGCGGCCGGCTGGAGATCAAGTTCTTTCCCGCCTCGCAGCTCGGCTCGGACACCGATCTCCTGACCCAGATCCGCAGCGGCGGCGTCGATTTCCTCAACATCGCGGGCTCCGTGCTGTCGACGGTGGCGCCGACCGCCGGCATCGCCAATGTCGGCTTCGCGTTCTCGGACTACGGCCAGGTCTGGAATGCGATGGATGGCGACCTCGGCAAGCTGATCGCAACCCAGATCGAGAAGACCGGCGCGCTGGTGGTGGCCAAGCCCGCCGACAACACGTTCCGGCAGATTTCGTCGTTCACCAAGCCGATCAAGACGCCGGCCGACCTCGACGGCTACCGCATCCGCGTGCCGGTGTCGCCGATCTTCACCTCGCTGTTCAAGTCGCTCGGCGCCAACCCGACCTCGATCAACTTCAACGAATTGTACACGGCGCTCCAGACCCATCTCGTCGACGGCCAGGAGAACGGCCTCGTCACCATCGAGGCCGGCAAGATCTACGAGGTGCAGAAATACATCTCCGAGACCAACCACATCTGGGATCCGTTCTTCATCCTCGGCAACCGCCGCTCGGTGAAGGCGCTGCCCGACGAGTTGCAGGCGATCGTGCGGCGCGAGTTCGACCAGGCCGCGATGGAGCAGCGCGCGGACACCGCAAAGCTCAATCTGACGCTGAAGGACCAGCTGATCGCCAAGGGCATCACCTTCGAGGTCTCCGACAAGGAGGCGTTCCGCAAGGGACTGTCGGCCGCCGGCTTCTACAAGGAATGGCGCGCCAAGTTCGGCGAAGATAATTGGAAGACGCTGGAGGCCGCGGCCGGAGCATTGGCATGAGCACGGTGGTCGGCATGCCGGAAACGGTCACGCTCGGCGAAGCACGGCCGCTGCGCGGACGCTGGCTGGAGCAATCGCTGCGCTGGCTGGTCGAGATCCCGGCTGCAATCGCCGTCGTCGCCGAAGTCGTCATCCTGTTCGCCGGCATCGTCGCGCGTGGAATCTTCCACCGGCCGATCATCTGGTCGGACGAGTTGGCGTCGATCCTGTTCCTGTGGCTGGCGATGCTCGGCAGCGCGATCGCCGTGCAGCGCTCGGCGCATATGCGCCTGACGTTCTTCACGTCGTATCTGTCACCGCGCGCCGAGGCCTGGGCCTCGACGCTTGCCGCCGGCGGGGTTGCGCTGTTCCTCGCGATCATCCTGCATCCGGCGCTGGATTATGTGGAAGACCAGGCCTTCGTGGAGACGCCGGCGCTTGGCTGGTCCGGCATGGTTCGCGCGGCCGCCATCCCGGTCGGCTGCATCATCGCGCTCGCCAGCATCTGCCTCACGCTCGTCAAGCGGTCGGCAAAGGACCTGCTTGCCGTCGCCCTCCTGTTTGCGGCGATTGCCGGCGTGCTCTATCTCGCAGGTCCCTCGCTGAAATCGCTCGGCAACTGGAATCTGCTGATCTTCTTCGTCGGCCTGCTCGGCTGCGCCGTGATGGCGGGCGTGCCGATCGCGTTTTCGTTTTGTCTGGCGACCGTCGCTTTCCTGCTGACCACGACACGGACGCCGCTGCTGGTCGTGGTCGGGCGGATCGACGAGGGCATGAGCTCCTTGATCCTGCTCGCGGTGCCCCTGTTCGTGCTGCTGGGACAATTGGTCGAGCAAACCGGGATGGCGCGCGTCATGGTCGCGTTCCTGGCCTCTGTGCTCGGCCATGTCCGGGGCGGACTGTCCTACGTGATGCTCGGCGCCATGCTGCTGGTCTCGGGCATTTCCGGTTCCAAGACCGCCGACATGGCGGCGATCGCGCCGGTGCTGTTTCCCGAGATGCGCAAGCGCGGCATGAAGGATGGCGAGCTGGTGTCCCTGCTCGCGGCGTCGGGCGCGATGAGCGAGACCATTCCGCCGTCGATCGTGCTGATCGCGATCGCCTCCGTCACCGGCGTGTCGATCGCGGCCTTGTTCACTGCGGGCATCCTGCCGGGGATCGTGCTGGCGATCGTGCTCGGCTTCGTCGCGCGCTACCGGGCGGGCGCGGAGGAAAACGCCGCGTTCAAGATCGCGCGAGCGCCGATGTCGGTGGTGGCGAAGACGTTGTGGGTCGCCTTGCCGGCGCTGACGCTACCGTTCCTGATCCGCAGCGCGGTGGTCGAGGGGTACGCGACGGCCACCGAAGTCTCGACCATCGGCATCGCCTATTGCCTCGTGCTCGGCCTGATCATCTATCGCGGCAGCCTGGTCTGGAAGAACGTGCTGCCGATGCTGGTACAGACCGCCTCGCTGTCGGGCTCGATCCTGTTCATCGTGGGGGCGGCGAGCGCGATGGCCTGGGCGCTGGCGCAATCCGGCTTCTCGCATGATCTGGCCGCGCGCATGGCCGGCGTGCCCGGCGGCTCTTACGGCTTCCTGCTGATCTCGGTGGTCGCCTTCATCGTGCTCGGCAGCGTCCTGGAGGGCATTCCGGCCATCGTGCTGTTCGGCCCGCTGCTGTTTCCGGTGGCCGCAACGTTCGGCATTAACGAGGTGCACTATGCGATGGTGGTGATCCTCCCGATGGGCCTCGGCCTGTTCGCGCCGCCGTTCGGCCTCTGCTACTACGCAGCCTGCAGCATCGGCGGCGTGTCGCCGGATGCCGGCATGCGCCGGATCTGGATCTATCTCGCCTGGCTTTTCCTGGGCCTGCTGCTGATCACCTTCGTGCCCTGGATATCGCTGGTGTTTCTGTGAGATTCCCGACCTGAAGCCAACCGCCTGGCACGCCCCTTCAGGTCGAAATCTGCTTCTCGGCGATCGAGAGCCACTCGGCTTGCGCCTCGCGCAGATATTTGGGCGCGCGACGCATCTGGATCAGGAGCTCGTTGAAGACCACGCGCGCCTCGGCGCTGCGGCCGACCATCTGGAGCAGCATGCCGTAGCGCACCCGCGCTTCGGCGCCCGGGAAATAGCCGGCGACGGCGTGATATTCCTCCAGCGCCTCGTCGAGCCGGCCGACCTCGGCGAGCGCGCGGGCGTAGAGCAGATGTGCGTCGGCGGAATCGAAGTCCGGCCATTGCTTCTGAAGATCGTCCAGCGTCGCCAGAGCATCGGCCGGACGCTTGGCGGAAAACTCGGCTTGCGCCTTGCCGAAGGCATAAGCGGGGTCGTGGCCCATCGGCAGGCTCAGGATGTGACCGTAATGCTGCTCGGCCTCGCTGAAGCGGCCGACCTTCGCGCATTCCTCGGCCAGCGCCGCACGGTTGGCGATGGTGTCGGTGGCCGCCAGCCGGTCGCACAGCTCGCGATAGCGCTTCTCCGGATCCAGCCGATTGGCGACGCGCTGACGCGCCTGTCGCGCACCGGGGCTGGAAAACCATTCGGGGACGAGCTCGACCGCGATGTAGGCGAGCGCGCCGATCAGCGGCACCATCAGGATGATGAAGGCCCAGGGCTGCAACCGTCCGGTTCGCGACGCGTGATAAATCAGTGTGATATCGAGCAGCAGAACGACCAAAGCGACGGGCATGTGACATCCGGGAGCACAACGACAGCGCACGCTTCCTGATATCGCAACTCGCGCGGCGAAACAACTTTGAGTTGCTTCCATCCGCGCGGAAATCAGCGACCCCGGACGCGTGCGCCTTGATGGCGACGAGGAGTCAGTCGTCTCAAACGCAATTGAGGTTCATGAGACAGCAAGCCCAAAACCGGTATGACTTGCTATGATTTGGGCGGCTGCTACTTGGCGTCGTCCGCCAGCATCTTCCGGTACTTCTCGACGTCGCGCGTCACGAGCTTCTGGAGCACCTCGGGCGCATGCTCGTCGGGATCGGGCGCGACGGTCGACAGATCCGCAAAACGCTTCTTCACCGCGTCGGTTTCCACCGCGGTGCGCGCGGCCGCATTCAGCTTGGCGATGACGGACTCCGGCGTGCCCTTGGGTGCGAACAGGCCATTCCAGCCCTGCGCCTCGAAGTCCGGCAGGCCCGCCTCGGCAGACGTCGGCAGATCGGGTAGCGTGGCCAGCCGCACGGTCGAGCCGACCACGAGCCCCCGCACCAGCTTCTCGTTGATGGACTGCGAGACGGAGGCCGCGGCGTCGCAGACGCCGTCGATCTGGCTGCCGACCGCGTCGGTGAGCGCAGGCGCTGCGCCGCGATAGCCGACCAGCGTCGCATCGATCCCGGCGGCCGTCACGAAGCTCTTGCAAATGAGGTAATTCGACGAGCCGACACCGGCGTGGCCAAGATTGATCTTGCCCGGGTTGGCCTTGGCGTAGGCGATGAACTCTTTCAGATCCTTCGCCGGGAAATCCTTGCGCAGCGCGATGATGCCGAACGTCTTCGCGACCATGGCGATCGGCACGAAGGATTCAGGCGTGAACGGCAGTTTGGGATAGATCGTGTAGGTCGCGGCATTGGTGCCGGCGTTGCCGATCGCGATGGTGTAGCCGTCAGGCTCGGCGCGGGAGGCGCGCGCCAACGCGGTCGAGCCGCCGGCGCCGGCGACGTTCTCGATCACGATGGTCTGGCCGAGCGCGATGCCCATCTGCTCGGCCACCGTGCGCGCGATCACGTCCGACGTACCGCCGGCCGCGAACGGCACGATCATCGTGATCGGGCGCTTGGGGAAATCCTGCGCGAAGGCGGCGGTCGCGAACGAAAATGTCGCGAGCGACAGCGCCGCGATCGCGGCGAGAGCCCGCTTCCCCGCGAACGAGATCACGCGGCCTTTTCCAGATGCGCAGTGAGGCCGGCGAACAGGCCGCGGCCATCGGTGCAGCCCATGATGTCTTCGACGTGGTTCTCCGGGTGCGGCATCATGCCGAGCACGTTGCCCCTGTCGTTGACGATTCCGGCGATGGATTGCGCCGCGCCGTTAATGTTGCTGATATCATCGACCACGCCGTCGGCCGAGCAGTAGCGATAGAGCACCCGCCCCTCGCCTTCGAGCCGCTTGATGGTCTCTTCATCCGCCTCGTAATTGCCCTCGCCATGCGCCACCGGCACGCGGATCACCTGGCCCGCATTGTAGCCGCGGGTGAACGGCGTATCGGAACGCTCGACGCGCAGATGCACGTCCTTGCAGATGAATTTCAGCCGAGCATTGCGCATCAGGACGCCGGGCAGCAGGCCGGACTCGCAGAGGATCTGAAAACCGTTGCAGACGCCGAGCACGAGACCGCCCTTGGCCGCATAGTCGCGCACCGCGTCCATCACCGGCGACCGCGCCGCAATCGCGCCGCAGCGCAGATAGTCGCCGTAGGAGAAGCCGCCAGGCACCACGACGAGGTCGGTGCCCGCGGGCAGCGACGTCTCGGCGTGCCAGACCATCGCGGGCTCGCTGCCGGAGATCAGCCTCAATGCGCGCGCCATGTCGCGCTCGCGGTTGATTCCGGGAAAGACGAGGATGGCGGCTTTCATGGTTCGGGTTCCGACGGTGATGGGAATCGGGCTGGCCCAAGAGGGCCAAAATCGTGAAGAGACATAGCCATTTGACGGGGATTTTACCAGTGCTAGCCTCGCCGGGCGGCCTTGTACACAGGCCATAGCCACGGCACTCTTACCTGACGATCTTGCCCGGGATTGAAGCCATGAACGTCCCGTCGCTGCCCGCCTCCCCCTCCGAACCAGTGTCCACTCAGGGCGTCATCGCTGCCGGCGCCTATGTCGACGGCCGGCGTGTCGCCAATATCGCCATCAGCGAGGCTTCGAGCTGGCGGGCAAAGCCCGGCCATGTGGTGTGGATCGGGCTGCACGAGCCTGACATGGCACTGCTCGGCGCCGTGCAGAAGCAGTTCGACCTGCACGACCTTGCCATCGAGGACGCCAACAACGCCCATCAGCGGCCGAAGATCGAGCAATATGGCGAGGCCCTGTTCATCGTGGCGCGGACGGCGCAACTGATCGAGGGCAGGATCGCCTTCGGCGAGACGCACATCTTCGTCGGCGAAGGCTATCTGGTCTCGGTGCGCCATGGCGCCTCGACGTCCTACACGCCGGTGCGCGAACGCTGCGAAAGCTGCCCGCGGGCGCTTGCGCGCGGCGAGGATTACATCCTCTACGCCATCCTCGATTTCATCGTCGACAACTACTCGCCCGTGCTGGAGAGCATTCACGAGGAGGTCGAGGGCATCGAGGACGACGTGCTCTCCAAGCCGATCAGCAAGGCCCAGATCGAGCGGCTCTACATGCTGCGCCGCGACCTGTTGCGGCTCAGGACCGCGATCGGCCCGCTGGTGGAAGTCTGCCGCCGCCTCGAGCATGACGAGCTTTCGATGGTGCGCGCGACGATGCAGCCGCTATTCCGCGACGTCACCGACCACGTCAGGAACATCCAGGAGCGTATCGATTCCATGCGCGAGGTGCTGGCCTTCGCCTTCGAGGCGAGCCTGCTGGTCGGACAGGCGCAGGAGACGGCGGTCTCCAAGAAGCTCGCCTCGTGGCTCGCCATCATCGCCATCCCGACCGCGCTTGCGGGCATCTACGGCATGAACTTCAAGCACATGCCGGAGCTGGATTGGGAGTACGGCTATTACGTGCTGCTCGGCGTGATGCTCGCCTCATGCGCCGCGCTCTACTGGCGCTTCCGCCGCGTCGGATGGCTGTGACGCGCCGCGCGGGTCAGACGATCTCGACGCGATAGTTCTCGATCACCGTGTTCGCCAGCAGCTTGTCGGCGGCCTCCTTCAGCGCGGCTTCTGCCTTGGCCTTGTCGGCGCCGGCAAGCTCGATGTCGAACACCTTGCCCTGGCGGACGCTGGCGACGCCGTCGACGCCGAGCGACTTCAGCGCGCCTTCGATGGCCTTGCCCTGCGGATCGAGGATGCCCGTTTTCAGGGTAACGGTAACACGTGCCTTCACGTCAAATCCCTCTTAGCTCTTCACCAGCACCGGGCCAGTGCCCTGCGGACGCTCATTCTCCATGAGGATGCCGAGGCGTTTTGCGACTTCGGTGTAAGCCTCGAGCAGGCCGCCGAGATCCCTGCGGAAACGGTCCTTGTCGAGCTTCTCGTTCGACTTGATGTCCCACAGACGGCAGCTATCCGGCGAGATCTCGTCGGCGACGATGATCCGCATCATCTCGTTTTCGAACAGCCGGCCGCACTCCATCTTGAAGTCGACCAGGCGAATGCCGATGCCGAGGAAGAGGCCGGTGAGGAAGTCGTTGACACGGATGGCGAGCGCCATGATGTCGTCGATCTCCTGCGGCGTGGCCCAGCCGAACGCGGTGATGTGCTCTTCCGACACCATGGGGTCGTTGAGCTGGTCGTTCTTGTAGTAGAATTCGATGATCGACCGGGGCAGCTGCGTGCCCTCCTCGATGCCGAGGCGCTGCGACAGCGAGCCCGCGGCAACGTTCCGCACCACCACTTCCAGCGGCACGATCTCGACCTCGCGAATCAACTGCTCGCGCATGTTGAGGCGGCGGATGAAATGGGTCGGCACCCCGATGTCGTTGAGGTGCTGAAACAGGTACTCCGAGATCCGGTTGTTGAGGACACCCTTGCCCTCGATCACCTGATGCTTTTTCGCATTGAACGCGGTGGCGTCATCCTTGAAGTGCTGGATCAGGGTACCGGGCTCCGGGCCTTCGTAAAGAACCTTTGCCTTGCCTTCATAAATACGACGCCGACGGCTCATGGGGATGTACCGTGTTTTGTTGAAATCCATGTATTTGGTGTGCTCCGGTTACCAGGTTACGACCCACAGCGGAGCTGCCGTGAACGGCTGGGAACCCGTCTATAACCCCTTGGAAACAGAACGGGAACCAAGCCTTCAGGCAACCTATCCGATTGGCTGTCCCAGCACAATCGATCCGGCCGCCCGGCATCAACTTATACCGTCTTGCCTGCGGCTTAACGGCTCGTTGTTTTGCCGATTCGTGCCCCCTATCTAGGCATGCGCCGGGGCCGTCGCAACGACGGCCCCCGGATCCAGTCAGCAGGGAATTGGAAAAAGCATGAGCAATTTGGACAAGCGCGAGGAAGGCTTCGAGAAGAAATTCGCCCTCGATGAGGAGCAGAAATTCAAGGCGGAAGCCCGCCGCAACCGGTTGCTCGGCCTTTGGGCCGCCGAGAAGCTCGGCATCACCGGCGAGGCCGCCACGGCCTACGCCAAGGAAGTGGTCGCGGCCGATTTCGAGGAGGCCGGCGACGCCGACGTCCTGCGCAAGGTCATGGCCGATTTCGCCGCCAAGAACGTCGCCATCACCGAGCAGGTGATTCGCGCCAAGATGAGCGAATTGATCGCCGTGGCCGCGGCCGAGGTGAAGGCGGGCAAATAGGCGAATAGGGAGCGGCGAGTAGCGAATGAACCCCATTCGCTACTTGCGATTCGCCATTCGCGTCCCTCACCCCTCCTTGAAGCCGTATTCCGGCACATTGCCGCTGGCGCCGTAATATTTGTACGGCAGAAACTTGCCGCTCATGGTGATCTTGACGCGGTCGCCTTTCGGGTTGGCAACGCGCTCCATTGCCATGTCGAAGTCGATCGCCGACATGATGCCGTCGCCGAATTCCTCCTCGATCAGCGCCTTCCACGCCGGACCGTTGACCATCACCATCTCGTAGAAGCGATAGATCAGCGGATCGGTCGGCGGCATCGGCGTGCCGGTGCCGCGCATCGGCACTTCGTTGAGCATCGCGGTCTCGGCCTTCGACAGGCCGAACAGCTCGCCGGCATTGGCGGCCTGCGGTTTCGTCAGCTTCATCTGGCCGAGAATCGCCCCGACGATCAGCACCTCGGAATAGCCGCCGACCTTGTCGCAGATGTGTTTCCAGCTCCAGCCGTTCTCGCGCTTGATGTCGAGCAGCTTTTCGGTGAGGTCTTCGCGTTTCATGTCAGGGTCTCCCTTGGCCAGGCATCGTGTCACGTCGTTTGTGCCGCTTTGGGAGGCACGAAACGTGCCAATAAATGAGGCTTGAGGCGTCATCGCCCCGACCTCCCCTCACGCGGTAAAGCCTCCGTGAACCGCTTGATCGCCTCGAGCACCGGCTGCTGGTCGCCGGCAAAGAACCAATGGTCATTGCCGTCGAGCTCGACGAATTCTGCACCGGTGATCCGGCTCGCGATGTCGCGCCCGGCCGCGATCCGCACGGCCTTGTCGTCCCGACGATGCAGCACCAGCGTCGGCACCGCAATCCGCGCCAGAAGGTGTCGCACGTCGGCGTCGCGAAAGGCCTCGAGCACGGCGGAGATTCCGCCGGGGCTGGACGCCGCGCGCAACAGCCCGGCCCACCAGGCGCGCGCCTGCGGATCATTGGCCAGGCTCGGCGCGAAGGCTTCGATCCCGACCGGACCGCCCCATTGCGCAATCAGGTGCTTGCTCCAGGCGTCATACTGGCTGGCGCGCAGTGCGTGCGGATAGTCCTCCGACCAGCAGCCCTTGGCCAGTGCGCCGAACAGAATGAGTCCGGCCACATGGCGGGATTCCTCGACCGCAAATTTGATGCAGGCCGGCCCGCATTCGGATGCGCCGAACAGCACGACGCGGCGCGAGTCCGCCGCCCGTAGCACGGTGCCGATATCTTCCGCAGTGACATCGATGCCGGGGGCCGATCCGACCCGGTCGGACAGCCCGATGCCGCGGCGATCGAAAACGATCAGCCGCCCAAGCCTCATCAATGAGGCCAGAAACGTCCGGCTCGCGGGATGCTCCCAGGCGCGCTCCACATGCGATACGAAACCTGGCATGACCAGGATGTCGAGCGGACTGCTGCCATAGGTCTGATAGGCCAGATGCACGCCGGCGCCCTTCACATAGCGTGTCGCTGGAAGAGCATCGCGCAGCGGCGCGGCCGCGCGGCTCATGAGCGCTTCGGTCTCGGCCTCCGGCGCGACGCCAAGCTCGTCGCGCAGCCGCTGCGCCAGTGCCGCGTGACGCCGTTCCGCCGCGCTTCGGTCGCCGGCGAGCAGCAGGCTGCGGATCAGGTGCCGGCCATACACCTCGCTGAGCGGATCGAGCTCAACCAGACGGCCCGCATGCACTGTCGCGGCGAGATGATCGCCGGCAGCATTCCTGTCCTGCACCAGACGCTCGAGCGCCTGCACGAGCCGCCCCCGCAGCGCCTCGCGGCGAAAGAACGCCCATTCGTCGAACTCAGGACAGTCGTCCGGAGAAAAGCCCGCCAGGAAGTCGCCGCGATAAATCCGGCAGGCCGCTTCAAAGTCGCCGCGATCGCAGGCGCGCTCGAACCGATGCGAGTCGATCTTCAGCTCGACCTCCGGAGACCAACGCAAGCTCGTGCGGTCGGTCTCGAAAACCGCCTGGCCGAGCGTGAGCTCGACGCGGTGAAGCAGACGCCGCAATCGTGCAAGGCCCGTCCCGCGGGAGGTCTCGGGCCACAGCAGCGTGGCAATGACGTCGCGCGCGACGGGGCCTTTGGCTTCCGCGAGATAGACCAGCAGCGCAAGCCCCTTGCGCAAGGCCAGCTTGATCGGGCGGTCGCCGGCATGGACCTCGGGGAACCCGAACGTCCCAAGCGAAAAGGCCGTCATGGAGATCCTCCCTCCCCGGTCGGCGCCCCCGGGGGACGCGCAGGGGACGGTCCAGCGATAGCAGTCAGGCCAGATCGAGCCCGCTCGCCAGCGAGCAGCTCAGGCTCCTGAATGCGGCACCGCCGCCATCGGCACAATAGGAAAAACCATGTTCGCGCGCCTCGCAATCCTGCTCTACGCCATCGTGAGCTACGCCGTCTTCACGGCTTCATTCCTCTACGCGCTCGGTTTCGTCGGCAATTATGTCGTGCCCAAGTCAATCGACACGTCGATCGACGTCGGCGCGCCTGCGAATTTGGGTGAGGCCATCGTCGTCAACCTGCTGCTGATGAGCCTGTTTGCCATCCAGCACAGCGTCATGGCGCGCCCGGCCTTCAAGCGATGGTGGGCGGGAGTCCTTCCCATCGCCTGCCAGCGCAGCACCTATGTGCTGCTCTCCAGCCTGATCCTCCTGCTGCTGTTCTGGCAGTGGCGTCCGATCCCGGCACCGGTCTGGCAGGCCAGCGGAGTTACGGCGTGGCTCCTGACCGGCGTACATTGGCTCGGCTGGCTGATCGCGTTCGCCTCGACCTGCATGATCGATCATTTCGATCTGTTCGGCCTGCGTCAGGCTCTCGTCGCGTTGCGCGGAGCCGAGATATCAGGTCAATCCTTCCGGACGCCGCTGCTCTACAAGATCGTGCGGCATCCGCTCATGCTGGGCTTTCTGCTCGCGTTCTGGGCGACGCCCGAGATGACCTCCGGCCATCTGCTGTTCGCGATTGCGAACACGGCCTACATCCTGGTCGCCCTGCAGTTCGAGGAGCGGGACCTGATCGCCGAGTTCGGCGCAACCTATCAGGACTATCGCCGGCGCGTTCCGATGCTGTTGCCGCGCATTTTCGGAGCGCCCCGATGAAAGCGGTTCTGTGCAACTCATTCACTGGCCCTGCGGATCTGCGCCTCGGTGAGATCGCTACGCCTCGGCCTGCCGGCGACGAGATCCTCATCGACGTCCACGCGGCGTCCGTGAGCTTCATGGACCAGTTGCTGGTCTCGGGCCTCTACCAGATGCGGCCGGCGACACCCTTCGTGCCCGGCACCGAAGCATCCGGCGTCGTCGTCGCGGTCGGCGACAAGGTCACGACATTCGCCCCCGGCGATCGCGTGGCCTGCAGTGCCTGGACCGGCGGCTACGCCGAACGGATGATCGCGAAGGAATCGAAGAGCGTGCGGCTGCCTGATGGCGTCGCGTTCGAAGCCGGCGCGACGGTGCTGCACAATTACGGCACGGCCTATTATGCGCTGGTCGAGCGGGCACGGGCGCAACGCGGGGAAACGCTGTTCGTCACCGGCGCAGCCGGCGGGGTTGGCCTTGCCGCCGTCGACCTCGGCCGTCATCTCGGCCTGCGGGTCGTCGCCGGTGTCGGCTCCGACGACAAGGCCGCCCTGGTGCGGCGTTACGGGGCCGGCGATGTCGTCAACTATCGCAGCGAAGATCTGCGCGACCGGATCAAGTCGATCACATCGGGAGAAGGCATCGATGTCGGTCTCGACAACGTCGGCGGCGCGATCTTCGAGCAGATGGCCCGGCTGATGAGATGGGACGGACGGCTGATGCCGATCGGCTTCACCGGCGGCGAGATTCCACAGATCCCGATGAACCTGCCTCTCCTGAAAAACTACGCCATCATCGGCGTCTTTGTCGGCGCCTGGGCGGAGAAATTCTCCACGGAGGCCGCGCGCATGAATGATACGCTGATGCAATTGCTGGCCGACAGAAAAATCCGCCCGCACATCGACCGCGTCCTCCCTTTGGAGGAGGCCGGCGACGCCATGCGCGCCATAGCCAACCGGACGGTTCAGGGACGAATTGTCCTCAAGATCAGGTAGACTGCGCCCGACGAGGAAGAGGACAGAACCGATGACCGAGATCATCATCGACAAGCGCTTTTGCGGTCCTCCGAACTCCGGGAACGGCGGCTATGTCTGCGGCCGGCTGGCCCGCCACATTCCCGGCGGCGCCGAGGTGACGCTGCGCGCTCCGCCTCCCCTGGACACACCGCTCGATGCGATCGCGACAGACGACGGCACATGGGAGCTTCGCGACGGCGCCAAGGTCGTCGCGACCGCGCACGCGGCCAGCGTCGAGCTTGCACACGTGGAGACAGCCCGTTTGCAGGAAGCACGCGCAGCCGAATTGCTGGCGCTGTTCAAGCCACACGAGCATCCGCTGCCGAACTGTTTCGTCTGCGGTCCCGCAAGAGCGAAAGGCGACGGCCTGCGCATCTTCGCCGGCCCGCTCAGCCGTCATGGACAGCTTCCCGTTCTCGCGGCGACCTGGATTGCGGATCAGAACCTGGCCGCCGAGGATGACCTCATCGCACCCGAATTCCTCTGGTCCGCGCTCGATTGCCCCACCGGCTTTGCCTGCAATTTTGATCAGCAGAGCGGCAGCTTCGAGAAGACCCCGCTCCTGCTCGGACGGATGTCAGCCCGCATCGAGACTCGGCCCCGCCCCGGCGAAGGCTGCATCATCACCGCCTGGCCAACCGGCCGCGACGGCCGCAAGCGCACGGCCGAGGCCGCGCTCCATAATGAATCCGGGAGATTGCTGGCCGTGGCGAAGACGACATGGATCGCAGTCGACCGCAACGTGCTGCTCGGGCGTACTTCGTAGGGCGGATTAGCGGAGCACCACTTTGATGTCCGTACAAACTCGATCTCGTGGGGTGGGCAAAAGGCGCGAAGCGCCGTGCTCATCACTCCTATCTCAGCTCCGTTGAGCGACATGGTGGGCACGCTTCCGCCTCCGCTCTTCGAGCTACGGCGGACAAGTCGCTTTGCCCTCCCTCTAATCACGCAACACATCCGTCGCCGCACCTTCGGCCTGCACCAATCCGCATTCTCCTGCACGCCCGCAGCCGCGCTTGCGACGGTTTACCTTGCGTCAAGCACGCCCGGCAATCGATGGCTGTCTTAAAAGGCTTGTTAGGAGCGGTCATCGTTGTTGGCGCCCGGAATACGGGGACGCTCTGCAATGCAATCGGACGAGGGACTCTACAGTGCGCCGCGCTGGCGCCTGACACGCTGGCTCGCCGAGCCGGGGCTAGGTGTTCCCGACGACATCCGCGCCGCGCTCATTGTCCAGCTCTATGGATCGCTGCCGGTTTTTGCTGCCGGCGCCGTCAACACCATTGCCGTCGCCGCCGTGATCGCTGGCCGCAAGCAGACTGCACCATTCATTGTCTGGCTGGTCATGGAGATCGCGATCTGCCTGGCCCGCCTCGCCGTGCTCGTCAGCGCGCATCGCAGGGCGCGTGCCCACCGCCCGACGCCGACCGACCTTCATCTCCTGCTCGCGGTCGCCTGGAGCGCCAGCGTTGGATTTGGCGTCGTTGCCAGCCTGGTCAGCGGGGACTGGGTCGTCGCCATGCTGGCCTCGCTCTCGGCGGCGGCGATGGTCGGCGGCATCTGCTTCCGCAATTTCGGCGCGCCGCGGCTGGCCAGGACCATGATCCTGCTGAGTCTCGGTCCCATCATCCCCGGCGCTGCGTTCGCCGGCGAACCGCTGTTCTACATCGTCTACCTCCAGGTGCCGATGTATCTGGCCGCGATGACGGCCGCCGCCTTCCGCCTCAATCGGATGCTGATCACCACCATGCGCGCCGAACGCGAGAACAGCCATCGCGCGCATCATGATGCACTCACGGGGCTGCTCAATCGCGCGGGCTTCGTCGAGGCACTCAGCGCCAGACTTGGAGCCCACGCCGAACGACGGTTCGCTGTGATGTTCTTCGATCTCGACGACTTCAAACCGGTCAACGACACGTTCGGACATGCGGCGGGCGACGAGGTGCTGAAAGCGGTGGCCGGGCGCGTGCGCCGGGCGCTGCCGGACAGCGCGGTGGTCGCCCGGATGGGCGGCGACGAGTTCGTCGTGCTCGTCGACGGCGTCACGGCCGAAATGGCCCAGGAGGCGGGATACCGCCTCATCAGCGAGGTTGCCGTCTCCTATGAGCTCGGCGGCGAGGTGCGCGCCGGTGTCGGCGCCAGCGTCGGCATTGCGATGTCGCCGGATCATGGCGCCGAAGTCGAGGAATTGCTCGCGGTCGCCGATGCAGCACTTTACGAGGCGAAGTCAGGCGGCAAATCGCGTTGCTGCCTCGCCTCGGTCGAGACCAACCTCGCGGCGTTACGTCGCCTCCAGCAGAGCGGCCCGAAAGCCCAGGTCGCAAGCGCCGCCTGACGCAGTACGACTAACGCACCCCACAAGCGCGATCTCGTAGGGTGGGCAAAGCGAAGCGTGCCCACCATCGCGCTCGAAGGCAAAATGGTGGGCACGGCGCTACGCGCCTTTGCCCACCCTACGAGAGCTCCGGCCTACGCGCTTGGCTCGATCATCCCCTGCAACCGCACCAGCTCCGCCTCGAGATCGCGCTCCACATCCGCCGCCCGGATCTCCAGCACGCGATAGTCGCGCGCCTCCAGCCACGTCCGCCGGCCCGCACGATCGGCCGCGATGGTCTCGCCCTCACCCGGGTTGACCAGCTCGATCGCGATCCGGTGCGGGAACGAGACGAAATCGGGAATGTGGCGGCCGACCGGGGTCTGGCGCTTGAACCCTCCTGCGAAGCGGCGGTCGCGGGTCAGCGCCTGCCAGAGCAGGCGCTCGGCGTCGGTCGGGTTGCGGCGGAGCAGGCGGGCGAGCCCGCGCACGGTCGAACCGCTGTCGGGCACGCCGCCGCCCTGGCCGTGCTCGGCCAGCAGCGCGCGCAGGCGCGTGGCCTGCTCGCCGTCGAGCACGCCGCCTTTGGCCGGGCCCTTGCGCCCCTCCGCGATCGCCATCACCACCCCGTGCAGGGTGTGCATGTCCTGCCTGGTCGGCTCCATGCGGCTGAAGATGTTGCGCAGGTTGACCAGCATGGTGTCGCGCTTCTCGGCCGGGCGGAGGAATTCGACCCGGTCGAGCTCGCGGATGAGGTTGTCGAAGAAGGCCTGCATCTGATGCTGCGAGGCGCGCTCGGAGCGCTCGGGCATGCTGTGCGGCAGCTCGCCTGACGTTGCCCGCTTGAACCATTCATAGCCGACCAGCAGCACGGCCTGGGCGAGATTGAGCGAGGCAAAGCCCGGATTGACCGGGAAGGTGATGATGCGGTTGGAGAGCCCGACCTCCTCGTTGGTCAGCCCCCAGCGCTCGCGGCCGAACAGGATGCCCGCCTTGCCGCCTGTGGCGATGTGCCCCGAGATCTCGGTCGCGGCTGCCTCGGGCCCCACCACCGGCTTGGCCTGGTCATGGGGACGCGCGGTGGTGGCGAACAGCAGGTCGAGGTCCGCGACCGCCTCGCCGACCGTGTCGAACAATTCGACCTTTTCCAGAATGTAGTCGGCACCGGCCGCGGCGCGCTGCGCGGCGATATTGGGCCAGCCGTCGCGGGGATTGACGATGCGCAATCGGCTGAGCGCAAAATTGCCCATGGCGCGCGCGGCCATGCCGATGTTTTCGCCAAGCTGCGGCTCGACCAGGATCACGATGGGACCGTCGAGGGAAAGGCCCGCCTTGGTCTTGTCAGTCCCCGACATCTCTCTTCGCTTTCACACTGGTTCTCAAGGCCTTGGCAAGGCGCTCTTCAGGAATTGATTCAAAGCCGGTCTGCCCCGATCCGTTGGGGGCGGCTGCCCGTTCACCTGTCGTTTGCCTGTCCTGACGAAATTCTCAAGGGAAATAACGGGTTGGATTCGACTTTTGAATCTCTTCTGAAGCCTGAGGCCCGCCCCGCGGCAGGGCCCGCCCCGCCCCCCATCTGGGCAAGCTGGATGAGCTAAAAGTGCATAATCCCTTGGCTTTCGCCCGCTGCAGTCCGGTGCTAAGAGGCGGCGGATATTCCCGTGGCGCGCCAAAGCGCCGTTCCCAAGAGGCTTCCCCGATCATGGCAAAAATCAAGGTGTCCAACCCCGTCGTCGAACTCGATGGCGACGAGATGACCCGGATCATCTGGCAGTACATCAAGGACAAACTGATCAACCCCTACCTTGATGTCGAGCTGCTCTATTTCGACCTGGGCATGGAGTACCGCGACGAAACCAACGATCAGGTGACCATCGACGCCGCCGAGGCGATCAAGAAGGTCGGCGTCGGCGTCAAGTGCGCCACGATCACCCCGGACGAGGCCCGGGTGAAGGAGTTCAACCTCAAGCAGATGTGGAAGTCGCCGAACGGCACCATCCGCAACATTCTCGGCGGCGTGATCTTCCGCGAGCCGATCATCTGCAAGAACGTGCCGCGCCTGGTTCCCGGCTGGACCAAGCCGATCATCATCGGCCGCCACGCCTATGGCGACCAGTATCGCGCCACCGACATCAAGTTCCCCGGCAAGGGCACGTTGACGATGAAGTTCGTCGGCGAGGACGGCACCGTCATCGAGAAGGAAGTGTTCAAGACCCCGGGCGCCGGCGTCGCGATGCAGATGTACAATCTCGACGATTCCATCATCGACTTCGCCCGCGCCTCGTTGAACTACGGGCTGCTGCGCAACTACCCGGTCTATCTCTCGACCAAGAACACGATCATGAAGGTCTATGACGGCCGCTTCAAGGACATCTTCCAGGACGTCTACGAGCGCGAGTTCAAGAAGGAATTCGACGCCAAGGGCCTGACCTACGAGCACCGCCTGATCGACGACATGGTGGCCTCGGCGCTGAAATGGTCCGGCGGCTATGTCTGGGCCTGTAAGAACTACGACGGCGACGTGCAGTCCGACACGGTCGCGCAAGGTTACGGCTCGCTCGGCCTGATGACCTCGGTGCTGCTCACCCCCGACGGCAAGACCGTGGAAGCCGAAGCCGCCCACGGCACGGTGACCCGCCACTACCGCGAGCACCAGAAGGGCAAGGAGACCTCGACCAACTCGATCGCGTCGATCTTCGCCTGGACCCGCGGCCTGTCGCATCGCGCCAAGCTCGACAACAATGCCGAGCTCGCCAAGTTCGCGAGCACCCTGGAGAAGGTCTGCGTCGACACCGTCGAGGAAGGCTACATGACTAAGGACCTCGCGCTCCTGGTCGGCGCCGACCAGCGCTGGCTCTCGACCACCGGCTTCCTCGACAAGGTCGCGGAGAACCTCACGAAAGCGTTGGCGTAAGCCCGCGCATTATTTTCGTCTGATCGGGGTTAGACATCATTAAGGGCCGCGCCTGGGCGCGGCCCTTTCATTTTAACACCGTTGCGCGGAGGCCACCCATGTCCATCGTCAAGTTCGCCGTCCCCTACCTGTTGCTCGCGGCCGTGACCGGACCCGCCGCAGGCGCGGAGTCGCTTCCCGAGGCCATCGCCGCGCCGGGCGAGAGCGTCGTGCTCAGCGTCCACGCCGAGGGCGCGCAGGGCTATGACTGCAAGGCAGCCGCCGACGGCAAGCTCGCCTGGACTTTTCGCGAGCCGATCGCCACCCTGCTCGCTGACGGCAAGACCGTCGGCCGGCACTATGCCGGGCCGAACTGGGAGCTCGCCGACGGCAGCGCCGTGGCCGGCAAGGCCATCGGCAACGCGCCGGGTGTGACCGCCGCCGATATCCCCTGGCTGAAGCTGGAGGTCGCCTCCCGCCGCGGCAGCGGCGTGCTGACGCCTGTTACCACGGTCCAGCGCATCAACACCCACGGCGGCAAACTCGACGGCGCTTGCGACAAGGCCGGCGATTTCAAAAGCGCGCCCTACTCGGCCGACTACATTTTCCTGAAGAAGGGCTGACCGCTTAGCGGTCGGTGTCGTCGCGCTCCGCCTGCGCCAGTTCTGCCGCCGCGAGATCGCCGGTCTCCTCCAGCCGGGCTTTTGCGGTCTGGTGGACGTGGGCGGCGAGCGTCGGCATGCGCTCGATCAGCGCGTGAAAATCCTGGGCGTCGAGCACGAGCAGCCGCGTCTTGCGTGTCGCCGTCACCGTGCCGCTGCGTTTTGTCTTATGCAGCAGCGCGATCTCACCAAAGAAGGTGCCGTCGGTGAGCCGTACCTGCTGGCTCGGCAGCGCGATCTCGACCTCGCCGGCGGTGATGAAATACATCGACGAGGCGGCATCGCCGCGGCGGACCAATATCTCGCCCTGCTCGATGGTGCGGGCGCGGAGCAGCCGCATGATGTCGGCAATCTCCGCTGCGCTGAGATGCGAGAACAGCGGCACCCGCGCCAGCATGCCCCAGGTCACCACGAAATCGCGCCGCCTCACCTCCTCGGCGAAGGCGGTCGAGATGATCGCGACCGGCAGCGCGATCATGGCAAAACCTGAGATGATCGCGAACACCGAGATGAATTTGCCGAGCGGCGTCACCGGCACGACGTCGCCATAGCCGACGGTGCCGAGCGTCACGATCGCCCACCACATCGCGTCTGGAATGGTGCCGAGCTTGCTGGGCTGCACATCGCGCTCGATGGCGTAGAGCAGCGAGGCGAACGTCAGCACCACACCGAACAGGATGACGATGCAGCCGATCAGCGCCCGCCGCTCGGCATGGACGGCCGCGAGCAGCGAGCGCATTGCCGGCGAGTACCGTATCAGCTTGAAGAACGGCAGCACGCCGAGCCCGGCCAGCGTCGCATGCCGGCCGGTGGCCAGCACGATCGCGGCGGGGAGGAAGGCCAGGAGATCGATGATGCCGAGCGCGGAGAAGGCGTAGCCGAGGCGGTCGGCCAGCGCCGAGCCCTTGCGCGGTGTGTGGCCCGCCACCGTCCACAGCCGCGCGGCATATTCCAGCGCGAACACGATCACGGCGAGAATGGTGATCGCCGAGAACAACGTGCCGAATTGCGCGTCCAGTTCCGGCACCGAGGCCAGAATCATCGCCACGACGTCGAGCACAATGACGCTGATGATGATCTGGATGAAGCGCGATCCGGCCGAATAGGCCAGCGGATCGTGCTCCAGCAATTCGTAGAGGCGATCCCTCAAATCGGGATCGCGAAGCCCACGTCCTCGCGGAACGGGGCCCATGGAATCTTAAGCGCCTGCCATCGCTTTTTCGATCGCCGCGAGCGCCTCGGGCGCCTTGGCGCCATCGGGGCCGCCAGCCTGCGCCATGTCGGGCCGGCCGCCGCCGCCCTTGCCGCCGAGCGCCTCAGAGGCGACGCGGACCAGGTTCACGGCATTGAAGCGCGCGGTGAGGTCCGCGGTGACGCCGACCACGATCCCGGCCTTGCCGTCCTCGGTGACGCCGACGATGGCGACCACGCCGGAGCCGATCTGCTTCTTGCCGTCGTCCGCAAGGCTCTTGAGATCCTTCATCTCGATGCCCTCGACCGCGCGCGCCATCAGCTTGACGTCGCCGACCTCACGCACGCCTGCGGCTGCGCCGTTCCCGACGGATGTACCGCCGCCCATCGCGAGCTTCTTGCGGGCGTCGGAGAGCTCGCGCTCGAGCTTCTTGCGCTCCTCCATCAGGGCTGTGATGCGCGCCGGGACGTCGTCGATCGAGGTGCGCAGCTCGTTGGCCGCGGTCTTCGCCAGCGCCATGGTCTCGTTGGCGTGCCTGCGCGCATAATTGCCGGTCAGCGCCTCGATGCGGCGCACGCCGGAGGCGACCGCGCTCTCGCCGGTCAGCGTGATCAGGCCGATGTCGCCGGTGCGCTTCACATGGGTGCCGCCGCAAAGCTCGACCGACCAGCCGAGCGCGTTGGCGCCGCGCTCCCGCGCGGTCCTGCCCATCGAGACGACGCGGACCTCGTCGCCGTATTTCTCGCCGAACAGGGCGCGCGCGCCGGCCTCGCGCGCTTCATCGACTCCCATCACGCGTGTCGTGACTTCGTCGTTCTCCAGCACCACGTCATTGGCAATGTCCTCGACGCGGGCAAGCTCCTCCGCCGTGATCGGCTTCGGATGCACGAAGTCGAAGCGCAGACGATCGGGCGCGACCATCGAGCCGCGCTGGGCGATGTGGTCGCCGAGCACCTGGCGCAGCGCCTCGTGGATGAGATGCGTCGCCGAATGATGCGCGCGGATCGAGGAGCGCCTGCCGTGATCGACCTCGAGCTGGAGCGCGGTGCCGAGCTTAAGCTCGCCGCTCTCCACGGTGCCGACGTGAACGAAGAGATCGCCGAGCTTCTTCTGCGTGTCGGTGACGCGGAACTTGATGCCGCCCTCGCCGCTGAGCACGCCGGTGTCGCCGACCTGGCCGCCGGACTCCGCGTAGAACGGCGTCTGGTTGAGCACGAGCGCGCCGGTCTCGCCGGCCTTGAGGCTCGCGGTTTCCTGGCCGTCCTTCACCAGCGCGGAGACCACGCCTTCGGCGCTCTCGGTCTCATAGCCCAGGAATTCGGTGGCCCCGAGCTTTTCGCGCAGCGGGAACCAGATCGCTTCGGAGGCCGCCTCGCCCGAACCCTTCCAGGACTCGCGCGCCTTGGCCTTCTGGCGCTCCATCGCGTCGGTGAAGGAGGCCTGGTCGACGCCGATGCCGCGCGATTTCAGCGCGTCCTGGGTCAGGTCCAGCGGGAAGCCGTAGGTGTCGTACAGCGTGAAGGCGACGTCGCCGTCGAACATGTCGCCCTTCTTCAGGGACGCGCTCTTCTCGTCGAGGATGGCAAGGCCGCGCACCAGCGTCTTGCGGAAGCGGGTCTCTTCCAGCCGCAGCGTTTCCTCGATCAGGTTTTCCGCGCGCATCAGTTCGGGATAGGCCTGGCCCATCTCGCGCACCAGCGCCCAGACCAGGCGGTGCATCAGCGGCTCTTTCGCACCCAGGAGCTGCGCATGGCGCATCGCGCGGCGCATGATCCGGCGCAGCACATAGCCGCGGCCCTCGTTCGAGGGCAGCACGCCGTCGGAGACGAGGAACGCCGAGGAGCGCAGATGGTCGGCGATGACGCGGAACGAGGCGACGGTCTGCTCGTTCGGCCCGCTGCCGAGCGCGGACGCGGTCGCGTCGATCAGATGGCGGAACAGGTCGGTCTCGAACACGCTGTCGACGCCCTGCATGATGCTGGCCATGCGCTCCAGCCCCATGCCGGTGTCGATCGAGGGACGCGGCAGATCCACGCGCTCCTCCTTCGTCACCTGCTCGTACTGCATGAACACCAGGTTCCAGAATTCGAGGAAGCGGTCGCCGTCCTCTTCCGGCGAGCCCGGAGGTCCGCCCCAGATGTGGTCGCCGCGATCGATGAAGATTTCCGAGCACGGTCCGCACGGGCCGGTGTCACCCATCGCCCAGAAATTGTCCGAGGTCGGGATGCGGATGATGCGGTCGTCAGAGAAACCCGCGATCTTCTTCCACAGCCCGGCCGCCTCGTCGTCGGTGTGGTAGACGGTGACGAGCAGCTTGTCTTTCTTGAGCCCGAACTCCCGCGTGATCAGGGTCCAGGCCAGCTCGATCGCGCGCTCCTTGAAATAGTCGCCGAACGAGAAATTGCCGAGCATCTCGAAGAAGGTGAGATGGCGCGCGGTGTAGCCGACATTGTCGAGGTCGTTGTGCTTGCCGCCGGCGCGCACACATTTCTGCGACGTGGTGGCGCGCTGGTAGGGCCGCTTCTCGACGCCGGTGAAGACGTTCTTGAACTGCACCATGCCGGCATTGGTGAACATCAACGTCGGATCGTTGCGCGGCACCAATGGCGAGGACGACACGATCTCGTGGCCGTTCTCGGCAAAGAAGTTCAGAAAGGTCGACCTGATCTCGTTGACGCCGCTCATGTTCATCCAATCGGGTGTGCTTGGCCCCGCGATACGCCATCCAAACCGGGCATTTGGGCTGATATCTGCGGGTCAAAGCGCTTTTAGACAAGGCCAGCTGCGCTGTCCAGAAACTGTGCAAGGAGATCAGTGAGTTGCCGCAGGCGCGCAATCCCGTTTGCAATCCCGTTGAAAGCCGCCAGGTGCGCGTTGACAGGCTTGGCCGGCCTGTGGTCTGTACCCATCTGTATCGTACGGCCACGTCGGGAGAGACCGGCTTTGGTGCCGGCGCCGAAGGAGCAACCGCCCCGGAAACTCTCAGGCAAAAGGACCGCGTGGCTTTGACGACATCTGGAAAGAGGCGCCGACGGGCATAGCCCGGACGACGTCCGCCGACGGGATAATACTCTCAGGCACAGCGACAGATGGGGCTTCGACTGGTTGCTACCGGGGAATCGTCCCCGGGGAACCGCCGAGGGCCCCGTAATGCTTGCGCGCGACGACCAAGATTCCCTCAAACGTACGCCCCTTCACGGGCTTCATGTCTCCCTCGGCGGCAAGATGGTGCCGTTCGCGGGCTATGACATGCCCGTTCAGTACCCCGCGGGCGTCCTGAAAGAGCACCTCCATACCCGCTCCTCCGCCGGCCTGTTCGACGTCTCCCATATGGGCCAGCTCGCGCTTCGGCCGAAGTCGGGCAAGGTCGAGGACGCCGCGCGCGCGCTGGAACGGCTGGTGCCACAGGATATCGTGGCGATCGCCCCGGGACGGCAGCGCTACGCCCAGTTCACCAATCCGGACAGCGGGATTCTCGACGATCTGATGGTCGCCAATTTCGGCGATCACCTGTTCCTGGTGGTCAACGCCGCCTGCAAGGAAGCGGACGAGGCGCATCTGCGCGCGCATCTCGCGGACGACTGCATCATCGATTCGCTTCAAGACCGCGCCCTGATCGCGCTGCAGGGCCCGAAGGCGGAAGCGGTACTGGCGAAATTGTGTGCAGAGGCGCCCGCCATGAAGTTCATGGACGCCGGCCCGCACAAGGTTGCCGGTCTCGACTGCTTCGTCTCGCGCTCCGGCTACACCGGCGAGGATGGGTTCGAGATTTCGGTCCCCGCGGCCGATGCCGAGCGTCTCGCAAAAACGCTGCTGGACAATCCCGACGTGATGCCGATCGGTTTGGGGGCCCGCGACAGCCTGCGGCTGGAAGCCGGGCTCTGCCTCTACGGCCACGACATCGACACCGCCACCACGCCGGTTGAGGCCGCGCTGGAATGGTCGGTGCAGAAGAGCCGCCGCAGCGGCGGCGCCCGCGCCGGTGGCTTCCCCGGCGCTGAAAAGCTCCTCGCTCATTTCGATCACGGCGCGAGCCGCCGCCGCGTCGGCCTGCGCACGGAAGGCCGCGCGCCGGTGCGCGAAGGCGCACTGCTGTTTGCGGATGAAGCGGGCGGCGAGCCGATCGGAAAGGTCACCTCGGGCGGTTTCGGCCCGAGCCTGAACGCGCCGGTCGCGATGGGCTATGTGCCCACGGCATCGAGCGCGCTCGACACAAAGCTCTTCGCCGAAGTGCGCGGCCAGCGGCTGCCGCTCACGGTCGCCGCCATGCCTTTCGTGAAAAACACCTACAAACGCTGAGGACTGAGAAGATGACCACGACGCTGTACTCCTCCGACCATGAATGGCTGGCCATCGACGGCGACGTCGCCACCGTCGGCATCACCGACTACGCGCAGTCGCAGCTCGGCGACGTCGTATTCGTCGAGTTGCCGAAGGTCGGCCGCAGCCTGAAGAAGGCGGAAGCCGCCGCCGTCGTCGAATCGGTGAAGGCCGCCTCCGACGTCTACGCGCCTGTTACGGGCGAAGTGCTCGAGACCAACGACGCGCTCGCCGCCGAGCCGGCGCTGGTGAACTCGGACGCGCAAGGCAAGGCGTGGTTCTTCAAGATCAGGATGGCCGACAAGAGCGAGCTCGGCGGCCTCATGGATGAGGCCGCCTACAAGGCACATACGGCGTGAGATGAAGCAGACCCAAGCGATCGTCATGCCCCGCGAAGGCGGGGTATCCAGTAGCCACCGGCAGCACGGATTGAACCGAGAAGCCGCGGCGTACTGGATCGTCCGCCTTCGCGGACGATGACGACGACGGCGATGACAGATGACCTAAAGCGAGGACCCATGATGACCGCGCACCGTAAATCCAATGGCGACGCCGCCGCCAACTTCGTTCGCCGCCACATCGGCCCGTCGGCGCGCGACGTCACCGCAATGCTGGAGGCCGTCGGCGCCAAGAGCGTGGACGCCCTGATGGCGGAGACGCTGCCGGCCTCGATCCGGCAGACCGCTCCGCTCGATCTCGGCAAGCCCTTGAGCGAGACCGAGGCGATCGCGCACATGGCCGAGCTCGCGCGAGAGAACCAGGTCTTCACCTCGTTGATCGGCCAAGGCTATTCCGGCACGATTTTGCCCGCGGTGATCCAGCGCAACATTTTGGAGAACCCGGCCTGGTACACGGCCTACACGCCCTACCAGCCCGAGATCAGCCAGGGCCGGCTGGAAGCGCTGCTCAACTTCCAGACCATGATCTGCGATCTCACCGGGCTCGACGTCGCCAACGCCTCGCTGCTGGATGAAGCGACCGCCGCGGCGGAAGCGATGGCGCTCGCGGAGCGGCACTCACGGGTCGAAGCAAAGGCCTTCTTCGTCGACAAGGACGTCCATCCGCAGACGCTGGCTGTGATGCGCACCCGCGCCGAGCCGCTGGGCTGGACCCTGATCGTCGGCGATCCCCTCGCCGATCTCGACAAATCAGACGTGCTTGGCGCGCTGCTGCAATATCCGGGCTCCTCGGGCGCGTTGCGCGACCTCAGGCCCGCGATCGCGACGTTGAAGGCCAAGGGCGCGGTCGCGATCGTTGCCGCCGATCTCTTGGCCCTGACGCTGCTCGCCTCGCCCGGCGAGCTCGGCGCGGACATCGCGATCGGCTCGGCGCAACGTTTTGGCGTGCCGATGGGTTATGGCGGACCGCACGCGGCCTACATGGCGGTGCGCGATGCGCTGAAGCGCTCGCTGCCCGGCCGCATCGTCGGCCTCTCCGTGGACTCACGCGGGATGCCGGCCTATCGCCTCGCGCTGCAGACCCGCGAGCAGCACATCCGCCGCGAGAAAGCGACCTCCAACATCTGCACCGCGCAGGTGCTGCTCGCCGTGATCGCCTCGATGTACGCGGTCTATCACGGCCCCGAGGGGCTTGCGCAGATCGCGCGCAACGTGTATCGCCGCGCCGCCGTGCTCGCCGCCGGCCTGCGCAAGCTCGGCTTTGCGCCTGACAGCGAAGCCTTCTTCGACACGCTCAGCGTGGACGCCGGTGCCAAGCGCGCCGAGATCGTCGCGCGCGCGGCCGCCGAGAAGATCAACCTCGGCGTTGGCGAAACCGCGCTCCGCATCGCGCTGGACGAGACCACCACGCCGGCGACCGTCGAAGCGGTCTGGCGCGTATTCGGCGGCACGCTCGCCTATGCCGAGATCGACGCGACCACGCGCGAGGCGCTGCCGGAGGCGCTGAAGCGCACCACCGCCTTCCTCACCCATCCCGTCTTCCACGCGCATCGCTCGGAGACTGAGATGCTGCGCTACATGCGCAAGCTCAGTGATCGCGACCTCGCGCTCGACCGTGCGATGATCCCGCTGGGATCCTGCACCATGAAGCTGAACGCGACCACCGAGATGATGCCGCTGACCTGGCCGGAGTTCGGGTCCTTGCATCCCTTCGCGCCGCGCGAGCAGGCCAAGGGCTATCACGCGCTGTTCGCGCGGCTGGAGAAATGGCTGTGCGACATCACCGGCTATGACGCGATCTCGCTGCAGCCGAATTCCGGCGCGCAGGGCGAATACGCCGGACTGCTCGCGATCCGCGGCTATCATGCCGCGCGCGGCGAGACGCACCGAAAAATCTGCCTGATCCCCTCCTCCGCCCATGGCACCAACCCAGCCTCGGCCGCGATGGTCGGCATGGACGTGGTGGTGGTCGCCTGCGAGAAGAACGGCGACGTCGACGTCAATGATCTCCGCGCCAAGGCGGAAAAGCACTCGAAAGATCTCGCCGCGGTGATGATCACCTATCCCTCGACGCATGGCGTGTTCGAGGAGCACATTCGCGAGATCTGCGACATCGTCCACGGCCATGGCGGCCAGGTCTATCTGGACGGCGCCAACCTCAACGCGCAGGTCGGCCTTAGCAGGCCCGGCGATTACGGCGCCGACGTCAGCCACCTCAACCTGCACAAGACCTTCTGCATCCCGCATGGCGGCGGCGGCCCGGGCATGGGCCCGATCGGCGTGAAGGCACATCTCGCGCCGTTCCTGCCCGGTCACCCGGCGACGAATGGGGGCGCGCCGGTCGGCCCGGTCTCGGCCGCGCCGTTCGGCTCGGCGTCGATCCTGACCATCTCCTACATCTACATTCTGATGATGGGCGGTGACGGCCTGAAGCGCGCGACCGAAATCGCGATCCTCAACGCCAACTACATTGCCGCGCGCCTCGATGCGCACTTCCCGGTGCTCTACAAGAACGCGAAGGGCCGGGTCGCACATGAGTGCATCGTCGACCCGCGCGCGCTGAAGACGACCTCAGGCGTCACTGTCGACGACATCGCCAAGCGCCTGATCGATTACGGCTTCCATGCCCCGACCATGAGCTTTCCGGTGCCGGGCACGCTGATGATCGAGCCGACCGAATCGGAATCGAAGGCGGAGCTGGATCGCTTCTGCGACGCCATGATCGCGATCCGGAAGGAGATCGCCGAAGTCGAGGCCGGCCGCTTCAAGATCGAGGCGTCACCGCTGCGTCACGCCCCGCACACCGTGCATGACATCGCTGATGATGCGTGGAATCGCGCCTACACCCGCGCCGAAGGCTGCTTCCCCGATGGTGTCTCGCGCACCGACAAATATTGGTGCCCGGTCGGCCGCGTCGACAACGTCTACGGCGACCGCAACCTGGTGTGCTCGTGCCCGCCGGTCAGCGATTACGCGGAAGCGGCGGAGTAAGGGATCGTGGCTTCGTAGGGTGGGCAAAGCGACTTGTCCGCCTTAGCTCGAAGAGCGAAGGCGGAAGCGTGCCCACCACCTTTGTGCGCGTTGGAATATGGTGGGCACGGCGCTTGCGCGCCTTTGCCCACCCTACGGCCCCGAACGCGTATCTAGGGTGCAACCAGCGAACGGTTCTTTCGGTCCCAACGCCACAGCCGTTCGTTGGTGAGAAGCGTGCCGCCCCACCAGCGTCTGATCGGATTGTGACGTCGGAAATCCTCCCGGCCCGCAACAACTGCTTTGCCAAACTCTGTCAGCGACAGCCGACTCCGGCGATAAGCGGCATTGCGACCTCTCGCATCGTGCGGGGCGAGCGTCGCAAGTTTCGGATCGAGACCCGCGATCGCCGGCATCGGGCCGGATGCAAGCCCTTCGAGCAACGGGCCCAGCTCCCACTGATCGAACACACGCGTTTCGAGCAACCCGCCCGGCTGAAACAGCTCCTTGGTACGGTTGTGTCCCCTCGCAATGAGTTCGAGAAGCCGCGTTTCCGTCGCGCCCAGTCCGGTTGTCGGAGACGGCAGTTCTGCCAGCAATGCTTCCAGGGCCGGCTTCAGGAAAGGCAGCCTACTCCCTGCTCAGAAGCCCGAAACAAAGTTCAGGCGTTGACGCCCGGTAAGCTTCCCAGGCCATGTTGGCGATCTCGAAGTCGCAGTCCGCGACCTCCAATTCCCGCAGCACACGATCACGAAGCTCCGTGCCGTCCGCTCCGCGCAGGTCGAAATTGACACGTCGCAATCTCAGACGATCGGTGATCGATGGATGGGACCGCAAATAATCCAGAATCCAGATCAGTTGCAACTGACTATTAGGCTCAGGGTCGAACCACAGCTCGATGAGATCGACGCCATAGGTCTCACAAAACCAAATCAGGCCTGTCTCCTTGTGCGCGAGACCGGTCTGAGGCAACCGGCCAACAAGATCGGACCAACGCACCTCCGGATCGCCTCTGACATAGCCTCCCGTCAGGTATTGCTGGAGGTGATGCGAGGTAGGCAGCGGCCCCGAAACGAAGCGAAAGATAAACGGGACGACCATGTCGGCACGATTTGCGTAGGTGAGACCCACGCCCGACGAACTGGTCAGGATCACACGTCTCATCGCGAACGCCCCCCAAAACGAAACGGGCACTGACGACGTCGGCAACTCAACGTCTTCAGCGCCCGCTCCTCGCGAAAGTTCTTCGCGTTAGGTCTTACTCGTCCGCCGGCTCCTCGCCGTCGGCGTCGCGCTCGGGGGTGCCGGCGAGAATCTGCTCGGCAATCAGGCCGGAGTTCTGGCGGATCGAGGTCTCGATCTTGGCGGTGATGTCGGGGTTGGCCTTCAAAAACGCCTTCGAGTTCTCGCGGCCCTGGCCGAGGCGCTGGCTGTCATAGGAGAACCAGGCGCCGGACTTTTCGACGATGCCGGCCTTGACGCCGAGATCGAGGATCTCGCCCATCTTGGAGACGCCCTCGCCGTACATGATGTCGAATTCGACCTGCTTGAAGGGCGGCGCCAGCTTGTTCTTCACCACCTTGACGCGCGTGGTGTTGCCGACCACTTCGTCGCGCTCCTTGATCGCGCCGATGCGGCGGATGTCGAGGCGGACGGAGGCATAAAACTTCAGCGCGTTGCCGCCGGTCGTGGTCTCCGGCGAGCCGTACATCACACCGATCTTCATGCGGATCTGGTTGATGAAGATCACCATGGTGTTGGATTTGTTGATTGAGGCCGTCAGCTTGCGCAGCGCCTGGCTCATCAGACGGGCCTGGAGACCCGGCAGCGCATCGCCCATCTCGCCCTCGAGCTCGGCCTTCGGCACCAGAGCCGCGACCGAATCGACCACCAGCACGTCCACCGCCCCCGAGCGCACCAGCGTGTCGCAAATTTCCAGCGCCTGCTCGCCCGTGTCCGGCTGCGAAATCAGGAGCTCGTCGATGTTGACGCCCAGCTTGCGCGCATAGACCGGGTCGAGCGCGTGCTCGGCGTCGATGAAGGCACAGATACCGCCCTTCTTCTGCGCTTCCGCTACCGTGTGCAACGCCAGCGTGGTCTTGCCCGAGGATTCCGGCCCGTAGATTTCCACGACGCGCCCCTTCGGCAGACCACCGATCCCGAGCGCAATGTCGAGCCCGAGGGAGCCCGAGGACACCGCCTCGACATCCATCGACCGGTCGTTCTTGCCGAGCTTCATCACCGAGCCCTTGCCGAACTGGCGCTCGATCTGGGAGAGCGCGGCGGCCAGAGCTTTACTCTTGTCCATGGAAGATCCTTCGACGATACGCAGGGCAGTGTTGGACATTGGGTCGTGCTCCTTATGGCGAGGATTCGGGTGCGGGACAAACGATTGGCGCGGCGGGTCGTCGATAAAAGCAATGTACCCTATTTGTTCCGAGTTCGCAATATGTTCTTTCGGATTTGGGCGCTGGCCTGTTTCTGGCGACATTGGCCTAGTTTGAAATGACACGTGGCCTGTTTTGTTCTGGGCAACCGTACGGTGTATTCACGGGCGGAACACGCCGTTATATATTACCGAAATTTCCCGATTTTGGCATAATCCGCATAGACGCTCGTTCCGGTTGAGCGCAAGGTTCCCTCTCAATCGAGAGGGAAACCGTATGACCGAGCGACTTATTCAGGCAGGCATTGTCACTGTGGGCACCGTGAACGCTGGCCTAATCGTCTGGCTGATCCTGACGATTTGAGGCCGCCGCAGTTGGCGGCCTCTTTCATTCGAAAACGCCTTTCTTATCGCGCCCTGTAACCTCTTCGACCAGACGCGAGACATCAGCATTTTGTTTTGCCTTACGTAAGAACAGCGCAAGATAATCCGACAAGTCTTGGTGACCGTCAGGTGACCGATTTTGGGCGCTGGCCTGTTTCCGGCGACAGTGGCCTGGTTTAAAATGACACGTGGCCTGTTTTCTTCTGGGCCAACCCTACGGTGTATCCGCGAGCGGAACGTCGCCGTCATAAATCCGCAATCCCTAGCGAATCTTTTGCGGTGCCTGGCCGGTCTGAGGATGGCGCCGCTAGTCGTTGAGGGAGTCTGGGTGATGACGGAAAACACGCAGCAGCAGGCGGACAGGCGCAATCGGCTATTGGAAGCCGCCACGCAGGAAATGATCAAATTCGAACAGAAGGAAAATGAGTTCCGCAGGCGCGATCGCCAGGAGCGCGCGGCGGAGCTTCGTCTGCCTCTGGATAAGATCAACGTCCACTGAGCGGCGCCGACAGTTTCACACGACTGTCATGGCACGTTCCTAGCATTGTCATGCGACGGGGGTCCGGCGCGCGGCTCTCCGTCCAACCTCGGCCTAGACCACCAGATGGGCGGAGAGCTCGCCGACCTCCCGAACCATCGCGGCACGCCTGGCCCACACGTCCTTTCCTCCGGATATTCTGATGATCAGAAGATCGCGGCCGTTGCAGGCGGTGGCCCGCCCCTCTGAGGTGTCCCGCAGCGTGACATAAAACCTTGGCACAGGCTGTGCACACTCATCCTCACCGGGGTTTTGCATCCACCTCTCCGGGGCTGGAAAGCCGCCGCCCGCGCGACATTTAAGCGGGCGGCGTTTTTATTGATGTCGCAATCCGACAGTCCCGCTGTCCTAATTGGGACGGCATCCGGATTTTGGCGCTGGCCTGCTTCCGACCTCCCTGGTCCTAGGCGAATTTCGACGCGGCTTGATCTTGAAAGTTCACTTTGGAACGGAAGGTCGCCCGTCGGCATACTAAGTTCACTGGAACTCAAACCCTGCGGTTAGGACCCGTAAGACGAGGTTGTGTCATGGAGCGCCGCCGGTTCAAGCAGACTCAATCCCTCGAAGAACGTCTTGCCCAAGAAGCCCAACGCCTGAGAGAGCAAGCCAGGAAGCTCCCCGCCGGGGCTGAGCGCGAGACCCTGCTGCGCAAAGCGCGCCAAGCTGAGACCGGCTCGCACATGAGCGAGTGGCTGAGATCGCCGGGGCTTCAACCGCCCAAGCCAGCCTAGAAGCCGACGGCGCCTGAGGTATCGCGTTGCCGGCATAGATCCGGATTCATCCCGGCGTGGTCATTCGCGTTGGCGGCATCAACGCTCGAGGATGAAGGTTTTCCAAATTCTGCGGGTGTCCCGATGAACCTTGGCACGAGACGTGCTGACATAACGGTATCGGGATTTTGCAGTTTCCCTCCCGGGGCTGGTCAGCCGCCGTCCGCGCTTCATTTAAGCGGACGGCGTTCTTGCTTCTGAAGCCCAACAAGCAACCTGTCCTGACTTGATGTTCCGAGTGTCCTGATTGGGACAGCACCCGGGTTTGGGCGTCGGCCTGTTTCCGACCTCACTGTCCGATTTTGAAACGAGCCGTGGCCGGATTTGAAGTCGTTCAATTGTCGCGAGGTGAGACAGCACGTCGCGGCAGGACGCAGTCACCCTCCATCTGTCACCGAGCGGCCCTTGGCAATCTACCGGTGATTGAGAACGCCATCACGCTCCCGTCTCGCTTCCCTCTTGGAAAGGAGCAGCGCGGCAGAGCTTCGCGAAATCCTTCAGGTGCTCCGCAAGAAACTGAACTGACGCCGACTCGATTGGCTGCCCCCGTCTTGATCCGTCACCGCGTTGGCGCGGCTGCTACAGCGACAGAAACCGAGGGGAACCAGGACACTCTTTCACCAAGGCGGACAAGCGGCCGCTTCGAAACGTCGCGGCCTGCGGGAACAAAGTTCATGCGAATGGACGATGACCGAGTCGAGATCGTCTCCCTAGCATTCACGCGCCTCGTTCGCTCGGTTCGATTCAAGATGCTCTGCGAACAGGCTCAAACCGAAGAAGGGTCTGCCACTTCCAGCCACGACCGCTTCGATCAACGAGGTACGATGAATGGATCAATTGTACGCCGAGCGGTTCGATAGCTCCCGGAGTTCGGAACACCGCCCATTCATTTCGGTGGCAATACCCACTTTCCGTCGACCGGAGATGGTGCGCCGTGCGATTGAAAGCGTGCTGCAGCAGGAGCACGCCGACTGGGAAATGGTGATCAGCGACGACGAAGGTCCAGAAGGCGCGACTTGGAGCATCCTGTCCGAGCACGCGCTGAGCGACCCGCGCATTCGCGTAATCGAGAACCACCGCGGCCGGGGCCAGGTTGAGAATACCAACAACGCGATGCTCGCATGTCGCGGCGACTGGATCAAAGTGCTGCACGACGACGACAGGCTCACGCCAGGATCGCTTGCGACTTTTGCGGAATTGGCGAGGACGTACCCCGCCGCTGCGTTCATGACCTCCACATCTCATCTCGTTCAGGACAGCGGCATAAAGTACCGGCGAGGACGCCAGGTTTATCTGTATTCGGGCCAGCAGTGCCTGACGGATCTCTATCTGGCGGGCAAGACCCGATTGCTTGGGATTGTCCCGTCGACCCTGCTGATCAACGGCAAGGTCATCCGGGCCGGTTGCCTGATGCGAAACTACAAGTCGATCAGTTGGGGCGTGGACCAACTGTTCTTTCTCGATCTCGCCTGCCAGGGCGACATGGTGGCGATCGACGACGGTCTTGTGTTCTACGACACGACCAACCACGCGAGCATCACGGCGTTGGGATCGTTCCCTCAGATTGACCAGGAGACCATCGAACTCAAGCACCTCGCCTGGAGCCTTCTGGAGGATAAGCGCGGACTTCCCGATCCTGAAACGATGGTGCGTGCATTGCGGGTCGCCCGGCTGCGCACACGGATCCTTCAGCAGCCCCTGAGCGCAACGATCCGCGATGCGCTTCAAATCTTGCGCCCCTCGGTTTTGAAGGCGGCCAATCTGGCGATCCGAGCCTGGGCACGTGCACCGGGGGCGATTGCAACCTTACCGGGGATCACTCATTGCACGGATTTCCTGTGAGCTCATTCGGCAGTTCCGGTGTCAGAGTTGCCACAGCTGCGTTTGGGACACCGAGATAGGTGACCGAAAATCAGTCCCTCCCGAAGGCGCTCCCGGCTCCCGATCCGGAGCGCACCGAGGAAGCCGGACGGTAGTATGCCGACGACCCGCGGGAGATCATCCGGAAGCTTCGCAAGATGAATTGAGGCCTCGGTTGGCGGACATGCGAGCCGCAGCAGGGTCCGCCGAGGCCCACCGGTTGCGGGAATTTTTGGCAATGCGGCGGACTTGACTGCGGCGCGCGCGCATAGACATCGGGCGCAGCTGTTTCGATGATCGCCAGGCCCTTACGCTCTCGGTCGGAGATCATCCAACCGATGCCACTCATCCGAATGAAAAAATCTGCCCTGCGGGGGTGCCGGTCAGGCAATACGCACGTCTCCGTGGTCTGCCAATCGAAGACGATAAGGAAACCGTGCCGGCCTCGAGATGAATTTGCGCATGCGAATGCGGGGCAGGAAAATTTGGCAATTGTGTGCTGAAACGAACAGAGGCGCGGTGAGGGTCGACTAAACTCGGACTCGCTTGGTCTTTGCCAAGGGCCAAGCATCCCCAGGCGGCCCCGGCCTTCACCCCTATCAAGCCCCACCGGCCGGGGCCGTCTTCAGGGACGAGCCTGTTTCCTGGCCCGGTCGCCTTTGATTTCGGGAGTGACCAGTTTTGTGGCGCAGAACACAACCTGACGACGAATACCTGTGGTAAGATACGACGCATTGCAACGCCAAGGGTCGTCAGCGCCCCGCGTGGGAACCGTATTAGGGTTGAGCTGTTGACCTGTTTCATAGATGGGCTCAATTATGATCGACGCTGCTAAATGCGAGGAACTCGCAAATCAATACAAGGTCCTCTCTCAAGCATCCGGGGTTTCCGCGGAGAGGGCCTTCCTGTTGAAGAACATCGCCCGGAGCCTCACTGGCGTGGCTAGCCAATTGGACAGGCTGGCCGCCCTGACGAGAGACGAAGCAAGGGTCACGCCGCCACAGCTGTAGGCGGCCGCAAGGCGGATCGAGACCGTCCGTAAAAGCAACTATGATTGACCTGGTTTCAATGGCGCGCCCTGCGTCCAGATCTACGATTGCCCAACCTGCAAGCGGCGGTCCTTGAATTCTCGTCGGCCAACGGGACGCCAACCACGCCCCGGGATTGGGACAGCCCCCGGATTCCTGCCGCCGAAATAATTAGGAACAGTCCTCACAAGGCGGGGTTGGCGGCGATACTCTCTCTGAGAGGCGGCGCCATGGTCCGGTACTTTTTCGATATCCGAGACGACACCGGCCTCTATGCCGACGAAGAGGGACTGGAGTTTCGAACCCAGCGCGAAGCAGAGATCGAGGCGACGCAAACATTGAGCGGCCTCGCGCGCGACTTGGCGGGACACGAGGATCGAACAGACGTTGCGATCGAAGTCCGCACCGACGCCGGGCGGGTGTTCCAAGCCGCCCTCATCTTCGAGCCGCCAGCGACGAAGCAATAGCCGCCACGGCTCGCCACAATGGGCGTGCACATCGCGACGAAGCAAGGCCGCCTCAGTAGGCGGCCTCTTCGTCTCACCATGCATCGACTTAGTCCCGGGCGCCCTTTGAGGGGTCCCGCCTGATCGGCCCATTCCCCGAAGCGTTCGCCCCGCCCTACCTGGAATAAGCGATCCACCTCCGATCGAACTTGAATTGAACGCTACAATATGTAACGCTAATATAAGTAGCGCTACTTTTCGTACCGTTCAAACAACCTCAGGAGGCACGATGAAGGCAATCCTCAAGATCGCTCTGGCGCTGTCTGTCCTCGCCGGTTCGGTGCCGGCGCAAGCCCAGATATCGAATGCCGCGACGGCATCGGGCGCCCCAAAGGTCGGCATAAAGGTGACGAGGAAGTCTCAGTTGCACGACGGCTGCCACAGCCGGCACGCCCAGATGATTGGCAAGCCCTGTCGTTAGAAGCCCTGCCGCTAGAAGCCCTGCCGCTAGCGGGCAAGCGATCCAAAGATCAAGTGATTCAAAGATGACGAGAGGCCGCCCCGGTTGGCGGCCTTCTTGATTTTTGCCGATCCTCCGCATTCGTCCCCCTTCGACTGAAGATGACGCGCATCAAAGACGCAGCCGCCGCGCGCCGTCATAATTCCGCAATCCTGCGGCATCGAACCATTCTGCGGTGTCCGGCTTTCTTCGGGATGCGATCGCAACGATAGGGACCAGGAACATGACGGAAGACACGCATCCCAGTGCTGTCAGGCGCACTCACCTCCTGGCGGCGGCGCACGAGGAGATGGTGAAGTTCGAGCGGAAGGAAAACGAGTTTCGCAAGAAGGACCGCGAAGAGCGCGCCGCCGAACTCCGCCTTCCCCTCGGTGAGATCAAGGTCCACTAAGCCTGCCGACGGGCTTCTGATCTGACCAAGGCTGCGCTGCGATGGGCCCCTGGAGCCGTTGCGCAGCATTTAAGGCATCTAGATACTATAGCTAAGCCATTGATCACGCGACGAAACCGCCCGACCCCTACTGTGCAAGGGGTTGTTTTCCATGTTTTGAAACGGCGCGGCGGCGTCCTGGGTGCCCACCCAGGATCGAAGCGCCTGCTTTAGCCCGGTCCGGCCTTGGCTGCCGTCCGCCGGTACGCCTTACAGCAGCGCCAGCAGCACGAGGCCGATCACCAGCACGACGAAGCCAGCCGCCGTCGCGGCGGCGAATGACCGCTCTACGTTATCCATGATGCCACCCCGCTGCCGGCACACCACGTTTCCCCCATGGCGTCGCCGACGATGCGAAATCTCGCCGAGGGGTGTGGCTCCAGTGGTGCGATCGGGTGGCTAAATTGGGACGTGTGCGGGGCCAGTCTGCGGCCTCCCGACGCGGATTTCGGTGCCGGCCGTCAGGCACCCGTAAGCCTGGTCTCCTAGTCTGGCTGTGCCCGGTGGACCAACACCGGGCCTCCATACACAGTCGAGGACCCCGCTCTGCCCCGAGCGGGGTTTTCTGTTTGCAGGCACGGAGGCGCGGCAGGTTGAAAGCCGATCTGCCGGCCCTGTCAGGCTGTCGTAAGCTCAACCGGCTAGGGTCGTCTGGCTACGGTGCTGCAGCCCAGCGCCTCAGCCTCCAATAACCTTTCACCCGCTTGGCTCTCCCCAAGCGGGTTTTTTCATGCTTGCCGACGGCCTCACCGAGCCCTCTCCTCTCGCGTCAGCCGCAGCGAGAAGGCGCGGATCGCAGGCGCCGCGAGCAGCACGATCGGCAGCATCGCGGCCCACGCAATCAGCCACGACACCATCCAGTGCGCGACGAAGACCGTCGCGCCAGAAGCGGGAAAGCTGGCGATGCCCGCCGCGATCAACGAGGTCAGGCCGGACTGGATGACACCGAAGACGAAATGAGAGTAGCGGCGGGGAATGCCGAGCATGACGCGCCCATGTTGTTTGCCGTCATGAGGCCAAGCAAGGCATATGCCGCAGCGCGCATGGAGTGGACTTCAACGCACACCGCCGGCGCTGGATCACTGCCGCGAATCGGACAGCGGCGCGCGCCGCCTCGCTTCAGTGCAATCGGGCCGGCTCGATAGTCCTTCGAAACGCCAGAACGTGACGACGCTGGTCTCGCCGCACTCTTCGCAGACGAGCTTCTCGTCACCGAGCATGAAACGCGCGCGCTTGAAGCTCGATGAGGACGCGGGATGCCGGCAATGGGGACAGGTCAGCGAGAAATTCCGTGCACCCCAGCGCAGCACAAGATGTCTCAGCCAGCTCACACCTTCCCCTTCGTGACATCGCGTTCGAACCGTCATTCACAAGCAGAGCATAGATACATGACACGCAAAAGTGGAAAAGTATCGACCACACCTGTTCGCTTCGAATGCCGGCGGCAACGCGCGCCGCCTTGGGTTCCACAAGATGCGGAATGGAATCCGGACCGCGCTTCGCAGCGATGTGTCAAATGCGCGGATCCCGCGTTCCGGGGTTCTCCGACCATGAACAGAGTTCCTCGCGGCGGACGGTTGCACGGCAAGACCGCGTGAATTGCCATGCCTTGCCCGAATTCCGTGCACGGTTTTCGGAACCTAATTTCGTTTGTTCCGGACCGCGCGCGGTTCCAAAGATTACCGTGAATTATCCAAGGCTTACCGCCAAATTTCGCTTGTCGCAGGAATAGGGTGACACCCAACATGTTCACGGTGATGGAGGGTGAATCGTGGAGGCGACCATGAATCACAGGGGCGTTGAGTTCACCGTTGCCAAGACGGCGCTTCCCGGAGTCTGGCAGTGGCAGTTCCGCATCGGTGACGAGATCAGGACGGGCAAGACCGAGACGAAGATCGATCTGCTGGCGATCCGACGCGTGCAGCTGCGCATCGATCGGGAGCTGAAGGCGATCGGGCGCAAGACCGCATGAATAAACCACCCGAGCCGGATGCCGCAGCCACGCGCGCCCGCGAGGTGTGGTCCGTAGCGGCCCGGAATTGATCTGTCCCTGGTTTGGGACTGCACTGCGCGCGCCCATGGCCCGGGAGGCGGGACCATCATGTGACCGGTGCCAGCCATGCCGCTCTACTTCTTTCGAATTCGGAACGGCCGCTATTCCGGCTGCGCGGACCAGGCGACGGAATTTGCCGATCGCGATGCGGCCTGGAAGATGATGACCAGCATCTGCGCCGACATGGCCGCCGGCCTCGCGCGCAAGCTCAACGAAAATTCCGAATGGCACATGGAGCTGCTGGACGAGGCCAAAGAGCCCGTGTTCCGGATCCGCATCATCGCGGAATCCTTCGAGGAGACTTGAGGTCTAGTCGGCGCTGGGCAGCCGCCGCATGGTGAATTCGATCTCGCCGCCCGGCAGTTCGCGCCAGGTCTCGACCGCGCTCATATAGCCGGCCTTGGGGTAGCGGGCGAAGAAAGCCTCCGCCCTCGCCCGCGCCGCCGGGCGCGGCAGAGTGAAAGTCTCACGCAAAAAGCCGTCGCCGCCGCGCTCGCCCGGCTTGCCGCCTATCTGGCGCCGACGCGCCATCCGCTCGGCGAGATCCCGCGGACGATCGGCCATGCCGTTCCTCCTCAACGCAATACGTTCTCGGAGATGTAGGAAGCAGGCCGGCCGAAGAGGAGTCCCCGGCCGGAGGCATCAGCCGCCTCCGATCGGGCCGAAGGTCAATTGGCGGTCGTGCCGGACTTCTTCTTAGGCGCGCTGGTTGCGGCCGATGCCTTCGGCGCAGTCGCCTGCTTCGGCGGATCGGAACGCATGCCGCCCCAGGGATCGTTGGACGCCTTGGAGTCCGGAATCTTCTTCAGCGTTTCCTTGTAGGCCTTGTCACGCTCAGCTTCCGCGGCCTTTTCCTCGGGGGTCTTGCCCGGACCTTCCTGCAGCAAATTGAGATTGGGCATTTGCGCGTAGGCCGGTCCCGCCAGCACGGCCAGCAGCACCGCCGCCATACGGAAAAGCTTCATCATTGACTCCTTGATCATCCATGAAGGGCGGGTCAACCGCGCCTTGTCGTCTTTGTCAACGGCCCGCTCAGGCCGAATGGCGCGCTAGAGCCGGTCCGATCTGCACGATTTCGGCGCGTTCAGCCAGTCGTCCCAAATCGCACCGCATCTGGTGCACCCGTCCAGCGCGAGACCTGGCGCTATCAACCCAAACACGAGGACACACCGACGCAACTTCGCCCACCCGTTCCCAAGCCCGGTATCATATCGGGCCAAGTCAGGCATTTTCAAGCCGACAGAGCCGAAGGAAGACCGGGTGACTTTGCCGCGCCGATGCGCGCAGAATGGCCGAAACATCCGGCAACACAGGGGGACCGACAGCAATGCCATCGCAGCCAGAAGCCGAGTTCGGCATCGCTGACGCCAGACGCATACTCGGCGAGGTCTTTGCGCCCTGGGTCCAGGATCTCAACCTCGCCGTCGAGCGCATCGAGCACCTGCCGCCGCCGGACGTGGCGGACTGGCAGCCGGGTGCGCTCCTGCGCATGCCATTCTCGGAGCGGCTGTGCCGCAACGGCGGCGTGGTGTGCGGCCAGGCGCTGATGGCGCTCGCCGATACCGCGATGGTGATCGCGAACCTCGCCGCCAATCGCGGCTATCGTCCGATGACGACGGTCGACCAGACCACGCATTTCATGCGCGCAGTCTCCTCCTCGGATGTGCTCGCCGACGCGCGCGTGGTGCGGCTCGGACGCACCATGAGTTTTGGCCGCGTCACGCTGCTCTCGGCCACCGACAACAAACAGGTGGCGATGGTGTCGAGCGCGTTCGCGATGCTGCCGGGCTGAGCATCATCCAAAAGAAGAGAGCCGCAAAAAGAAGAGAGCCGCGGTGAGCATGCAAGGCGCTCAGCGGCTCTCCAATCAAATTCGCATCGAAGCAAGGGACTGAAGCGCGATTGTGTCCGCGCTTCGGTCAGCTTCAGGAATTACTTGCCGAGAATTTCGTCAGCCGCGGTGACGACGCTGACGGTCGGATTCTTTCCGCAATAGGCACCGAACTTCTTGGCGTTCTCGATGAACACCTCGGTGTCGATGATCGCGTTGTCCTCGTCGCCCTTGTACCAGCCGTCCATCCAGGTCAGCACGACCGCGATGTTGTCTTCGCCGCTCTCGAGGAACTGCTTGCAGGTCATGGTCGAGAGGTCCCACTTGACGGCGTGGGCGGGCATCGATGACAGCGAGAGCGCTGCGGCGAACAGAAGCGAAAGCGTGGTCTTCATCAATATTCTCCATCGGCGCGTAACGCCACAAAGGAAGGGCTTGTGAGGAAAGTCGGCGGGAAGTGACTCACCGCTCCAACGTCGTAAACGAAGTCTGAAGCGCTGTGCAAGTAGCGCCAGTATTGAGTTTATTTCAACGTAATTTCTATGCACTACTTCACAATCATCGTTATGGATTAATGCCGATGATCGAGAAACGTGCAGCGCAGCGTTACCGTATTTTCAAGGGTGGAACGATCACTTTTGAAAGCAGCGGCATCGCGTGCACGGTGCGAAACATGTCGGAAGGCGGCGCGGCGATCGAGCTCGATTCCCCCGTCATGTTGCCACAATCATTCACGCTCTCGATCGCGCGCGACAATTTCGTACGGAATTGCCGCACCGTGTGGCGAAATGACAGGCGCATCGGCCTCGCTTTCGTACGATAGCGCGCGCGATGTGAACAACCGTTCGCATCGCATACACAACGCAGCATCATGCTTGCTTTATACGACGTCGACGACGCCAGCGCAGGCACGCGATGATCAGCACGATGATCGCGAGCGCAATTGCTGACGACGACACCCAAAATCGTCCGCCCGGACGATCGATGGTGCGCGACCACAGCGACGGCCCTTCACCCGGCCGCGCCAGGCGAAACGCAACGACGCTGTCGCCGATCGAGGTGCCGACCTCGGAGTGGCCGCCGGCGCTGATCGCGACATACTGCTCGCCCTTCCAGAGATAGGTCATGGGGTTGGCGACGCCGGGCACCGGCAGCCGGCCTTGCCACAACTCCCGGCCGCTTCGCGCATCGAAGGCGCGCAGATAGGCATCCATCGCGCCGGTGAAGACGAGACCACCTGCGGTGACCGCGAGCCCGTTGACGAGCGGCGCGCCCCACGGCAGCGGCACGCCGAGCGGCGCAAGGTCTTCCGTGGTGCCGACCGTCGAACGCCAGAGGATCTTGCCGGCTTTCAGATCGACCGCGACCATCTCGCCCCAAGGCGGCCTGTTGCAAAGCAGCCCGAGCGGCGACGTCACCACCGCACGCGACATCGCGAACGGCGCGCCCTTCTGCTGGCCGAAATCATGACCGGGAGGCGGATCGAATCCAGCCGCCTCCGCACGCGGGATCAGCTTGATGAGATGAACGGCGCGGCCGGTGTTGGCGTAGAGGATCTGGTTGACAGGGTCGAAGGCTGCGCTACCCCAGTTGACGCCGCCGCCGGTGAAGGGAAACTCCGCCGTGCCTTGCGTCGAGGGCGGGGTGAACACCCCCTCGTTACGTGCCTCCGCGAACTGCCTTTCGCAAGCAGAGCGACCCAGGCCAGGGAGGAGCGAGAGCGCATCCTCAGTCGAGATTTTTTGCGATGTCAGCGGCGGCACATGCGTCGGGAATGGCTGCGTCGGCGACAGTCGTTCACCTTCCGCGCCGCCTTGCGGCACCACGCGCTCTTCCACCGGCCACACCGGCTTGCCGGTATCGCGGTCGAGCACGAAGACCAATCCCTGCTTGGTCGGCTGAATCACGACATCGCGCTGGCCGTCTCCGGTCTCGATACGCGTGAGCGTCGGCTGCGACGCCAGATCGTAATCCCAGACATCGTGATGCACGGTCTGGAATGCCCACACGAGCTCGCCGGTCTCGATGCGCAGCGCGACCACCGAATTGGCGTGCTCGTTATTGCCCGGCCGCTTGCCGCCCCAAAAGTCCGGCGACGGCGAGGACGTCGGCAGGAAGACCAGCCCGCGGGCCGCGTCGACCGACATCGGCGCCCAGACATTGGCGTGACCGGCTTCGACGCCGTCGCGCTTGAGCGGTTCGAAGGTCCAGCGCGGCTGGCCGCTGCGCGCATCGAACGCGCGCACCACGCCGCTCGGCGCGTCGACGCGGCGGTTGTCGCCGATCGCGGAGCCGATCACGACGACACCGCGGCCGACCGCCGGTGGCGAGGTGATCTGGAATTCGCCAGGCCAGTCCAGCTTCATGCCGATATCGGGCCTGACCTCACCGCCAGTGCCGAAACCGGCGCAGGGAATGCCGGTCTTTGCATCGAGCGCGATCAGGCGGACATCGTTCGTGCCCATGAAGATGCGCGATCGGCAGGCGGCATTCGCGGGCGCCTCATCGTCGATCCAATGGGTCACGCCGCGGCAGACATAGCGGTTGGCGGGCCGCTGATTGGTCGCGATCTTCGGATCGAAGCGCCATTTCTGCGCGCCCGTGCCGGGATCGAGCGCGATCACCTCGTTGAAGGGCGAGCAGAAGATCAGGCTGTCCTCGACGAACAATGGCGTCGCCTGGAATTTGGTTCGCCGCATCACCTCGGGCGGCCGCGCCGCGAGATCGCCGGTATGGAATTCGAAGGCCCGAACCAGATTGCCGACGTTGTCGGGCGTGACCTCCTGCAAAGGCGAGAAGCGTGAGCCGCCGGGATCGCCACCCCAGCTCTCCCAGGCGATGCCTGGCCACGACGAAAACAAGAGGAGCACGATGACGGCGGCCGACTGACACAGACGGGTCGCCAACGCCCCCCTCATTTATTTGGGCTTCTTGGCAGGTTCAGCCGGACGGGCTCCGCTCCACGGGTCGTACTTCTCCTTGGGCTCCGGAATGCGCTCGAGCGCGGCCTTGTAGGCCTTTTCGTCGACCTTGGGCTTGTTGTCCGACTTCGCTTCGTTCGGCTGGCCTCTGCTGCGGCCCTGCGCCTGCGCCGACGCAGCCGTTAGCGCGAGCACGGCGGCCGCGATGACCAAAATCCGCATTGATGCAATCCCCCTCGTCTGGGGCACAAATTAGCCTGCAATCCCGTAATAGCAAATGCCGGGGCGTCCGGGATTTCAGCAAATCTTGATCGGCCGGGACTTTGCCGGATCGCATTCCTGCCTATCTGTTGGCCCGCAGGGGACCTTCACGGATGTTACGGATTGTTGCTCATGCGGCGCTGCTGGCCAGCGCCCTCGCACTCGGTTCTTGCGGCTTCGCCGACAGCCGCGCGCCGGTGCCCGAGTTCATGCGCCTGAAGGAAGCCGAGCAGCCGCCACCCGAAGCGCCCCCTGACGTCAAGCGCGTGGTCCGCGAGCAGATCAACGTGGTCTTCCTCAACACGTCCTATCCGCGCGAGGTGCACGTCGCCCCGCCCCATCGGGAGGTGCGGGGACCGGGCTGGACCGCCTGCGTCCGCGCGCAGCTCACCTCTGCCACCGGCTCCATGCTCGGCACCCAGATTTACATCGTGACGATCTCAGGCGGAAAAGTGATCGATCGCCGCCGCGCGGAAGCCGACGACATCTGCGGGACGGAAACCTACGAGCCGATCTAGGAACAATCACGCCGACACGCGCTCCGGTTCCGGGAAAAACCTGTAATTCGACCCGGAACGATCACCGCCTCCCCTTCTTGTTACCCCCGAGGGCAGTTTCGGAGGAGGACACGATGAGGACATTCACGATCGCACTACTGGCTGGCGTCGGCGCCCTCGCTGCGGCGAGCGGCGCGAAAGCCGCGGACATCTACACGACCAGCGAATACGCCAACCCTGAGCTCGTTCAGGAAGTCCGGCTTGTCTGCGATGACGCCGGCAATTGCTATCGCACCCGTGGTGGCTCGCGCGTGATCGTGCGCGACTCCTACAACGCCATGCCGCGCGATCGCTATTACGAGCGCCGCACCTATCGCGACTGGGACGATGGTCCGCGCGGTGGCGTCGGCATTCGAGCGCCCGGCGTCAGCGTGGGCGTCGGTGTCGGCGGGGACCGCTGGTAGTCACTGAAGCTGTCACAGGGCAGGACCGGACGAGATCCACTCGCCCGGTCCTGTCCATGTCAGGTTTCGAGCGGATCGGCCGGCGCGACGAAGCGCGTTGACGACGGGAGCTGCGCGATGAAGCGGGCGAGCACCATGCCGGCAAACATCGCGGCGACGAAGATGAAAGCGGACGCGGAGCCGAATCCGAGCGCGGTGAGCGCAGGGCCGGGACAAAAGCCTGCGAGCCCCCATCCGATGCCGAAGATGGCGGGACCAGCGATAATTCTCGGATCGATGTCCTTTCGCGTCGGAAGGTAAAAGCGGTCCGCGAAAAACGGTCGCGCGAGTTTCAAGACACGGCTGAAGCCGATGAAGGTTACCGCGACTGCACCCGCCATCACGAAGGCGAGGCTCGCATCCCAAGTTCCGGCGGGAATGCCGGCGACGTCCAAAAAGTTCAGCACCTTTGCCGGATTCGACATGCCGGAGACGATGAGCCCGATGCCGAAGAGGAGGCCGATCGCGAATTGGATGAGGATTGCCATCGTCGTCAGCCCCAGTGCCGCATCACGAAGACAGTGGCGATGCCCGCCGACATGAAGGAGATGGTCGCGACCAGCGACCGCAGCGACAGCCGCGACAGGCCACAGACGCCATGGCCGGACGTGCAGCCGCTGCCCCAGACCGCACCGAAGCCCGTGAGCAATCCGGCGACGATCAGCACCGGCGTTGCCGCTGCGATCGTTTGCACCGGCAGGCTTCCGCTGACAACGCGCACCAGGATGGGCGCGACGACGAGGCCGGCGACGAAAGCGAGCCGGCCGGCGAACTCGCGGTCCTCGTAAGGCGGAAACAGCCGGGCCGCGATGCCGCTGACACCGGCGATCCGCCCCGTCGCCCACATCAGGAGCACGGCGGACAGTCCGATCAACGCGCCACCAAGGAGCGACGCTATCGGCGTGAAAGGTGTGGCGATCATTGTGATCCTCCAGGTCGAGAGCTCGATCATGGCACGCCGCGGCCTGCCGCCCGAATGCTCAATGAGACGTTAATATTACCATTCGAATTGAAGCGGCGCCCCAACGGAATTTTCCAATCTTTGCGCTAAGCATGACCTTCTGAACGGGGAACGACGGGACGTGGTCGATATCGCGCATCAGGCAGCGATCAATCCGGCATCGGCAAGGGCTGCCGCGGCGACGCGCGCGCTCGTCCCCCTCACGTCCATCGATCCCGGCCAATGGCGCGCGCTCGCTCAGCGCGTGATCGAGCCGAACGGCTATTACCTGCCGGGCTGGGAGCTCGCCGTGAGCGAGGCCGCACGCGGCCGCACCGACGCCCAGGCGCTGCCCGCCTTCGACGGCTCGTCGGCGCGGCTGATCGGGTTGATGCCGGTGGTCTCGCTCTGGCGCGCCTGGAAGATCCCCCTGCCCGCGCTGGTGAGCGCGCATCCCTATGGCACCCTGTGCAGCCCGCTGATCGACCGCGACGCGCCGATCGAAGTGGCCACGCGCCTGTTGCAGCAGGCGCGCGAGGCCGGAGCACATGCGCTCGTGCTCAACGACGTTGCACTCGACGGCGCGGCGATGAGTTCTCTCAAGGAGGTTCTCAATCGCGACGGCCTGAAGCCGCGTATCCTCTCCTCCTACATCCGCGCCAGCCTCGACGCGACGCAGGATGGTGAAACGCTGTTGCATGGCGCGCTCGGCGCCAAGAAGCTCAAGGAGCTGCGTCGCCAGCGCCATCGCCTCGAAGAGCACGGGCCCGTCGCCTTCGAGGTCGCGCGCAAGCCCGACGAGATCGGGCCGGCACTCGAAACATTCCTGCAACTCGAGGCCAGTGGCTGGAAAGGCAAGCGCGGCACCGCGCTGATCCAGCATGCGGGCGATGCGACTTTCATTCGCCGCGCGGTTCCCGCGCTGGCAGAGACCGCGCAGTGCGAGGTCATCACGCTGCGCGCCGGCACGACGCCGGTGGCAGCCGGCATCGTGCTACGCCACCAGGACCGCGCCTTCTTCTTCAAGCTCGGTATCGACGAACGCTTTGCAAGATATTCGCCGGGCGTGCAGCTCACGCTCGACCTTACCCGCCATCTCTGCGCCGATCCTGCTATCGCCAGCGCGGACTCCACGGCGAGCGCCGACCACCCCATGATCAACCCGATCTGGCGCGGACGCTTCGCCATCGGCGACGTGCTGATTCCGCTACGGCGTCACGATCTGGTCGTCGCGCTCATTCACGCGGCGCTGGTTGGCCTCAACGTCGCGCACGACGGCGCGCGACGCCTGGCGCGTCTGCTCCGCAAATAAGCGAAAGCTACTCCGCCGCCTGCGCGTTGATCTCCGCAGAGACGTCGCGAATGGCGCGGGCGAGCAGGTTCGGATCCTGCGCGCCGGAGACGGCGTATTTCTGCGCGAATACGTAGGTCGGCACGCCGGAGATACCCTTCTCGGCGGCCTCCTGCGCATCGGCCGACACGCGCGCGACGTCCTCGTCGGTGGCGAGGCGCTTGCGCACGTCGTCGGCATCGAGGCCGACATCGGCGGCCGCCTGCACCAGCACGTTCACGTCAGTGAGGTCGCCGCCGTCGCGGAAATACAGCTCCATCAGCCGCTGCTTCATCTCGGGCGCCTTGCCGATCGCCTCGGCCCAGAGGATCAGGCGGTGACAGTCGGTGGTGTTCGGCTGGCGCGCGACCAGCTCGGGCTTGTAGACGAGGCCCTCCTCGCTTGCAGCCGCGACCACGCGGCCGGCAATGCCCTTATAGGCCTCGACCGAGCCGAACTTGGTGGTGAGATAGTCCTCGCGGCTGATGCCCTCACGCGGCACCCAGGGATTGAGGAAAAAGGGACGGAAATTGAGTTTGACGGGAACGTCGGGAACGAGCGCCAGCGCGCTCTCGATCCGGTGCTTGCCGATGTAGCACCAGGGGCACACCACGTCGGAGACGACATCGATCTGGAGCGGTTTCAACGTGCTCATAGCGCCTCCTTCGGGCGATGCGGGTTTGACCCAAGATAAGCCGAAGATAAGCCGAACCCGCCCAGAGGCAAGGGCGCTAGGTCATAGCTGCTGCCATCTGCTTGAGCCGCTCGGCGGTGCGCTCGTCCGCCGGGAAGAACGTCTCCAGCGCCAGCTCCGACAGCGTGATGTCGACAGGTGTACCGAACACCATGGTGGTGGAGAAGAAACTTAGTATCTCCCCGCCATGGCGCAGCTTGAAGGGAATCGCGACATTGTCGCTCGACAGCGGCCCCGAGCGCGCCGGGATGGGATAGCTCTTGAGGTCGTTATAGAGCTTGATCAGCTCTGGATCGGCCGTTGCCTCGCATTGCCGGTGCAGCCGCTCCAGCAGGTGCCCGCACCATTCCGCGAGATTGACCGTGCGCGGCGCCAGCGCTTCAGGGTGAAACGCGAGCCGCAGCACATTGAAGGGCTGGCCGAGCAGGCGCTGCGGAATGCCTTCGAGTAGCGGCGCCAGCATGCGGTTGGCCGACACCAGATTCCAGTGCCGGTCATAGGCCAGCGCCGGATTGGGCTCATGCGCCCTGAGAACGAGGTCGATCGCCTGCCGAGCTGATTTCAAGGCGGGATCCTCCAGCGGGCGCTGCGGAAACGCCGGCGCATAGCCGGCCGCGACCAACAGCACGTTGCGTTCGCGCAAGGGCACCTCGAGACGTTCGGCGAGCCTGAGCACCATGTCGCGCGAGGGCGCAGCGCGGCCGGTCTCGACGAAGCTCAAATGCCGCGCGGAAATCTCGGCCTCGCCCGCCAGATCGAGCTGGCTCATGCGGCGGCGTTGCCGCCATTCGCGCAAATGGTCGCCGATATGGACGGGCTGGCTGCGTTCGGCCTGTGCCGTGGATGCGTGTGCGTTCATGCTCGAAAACATAGCATGCGGATATCAGCCCTTCCATTACCCGCGAGGTAATGAATATTGGCATGCAACCATCTGAGATCGCTTAATCTCCTTTCGCAGACTCTGCTCGACACCAATACCGGACGAGCAAAGTTTGCGAAGAAGGGTGCAACGTCGCCCGCATCACCTGCGAGCTCGCCGCAGCGCAAGTGACCGCGATGAGGCATGCGCACGCTGGAAGTAAAGATTTGGGATTACCCGCACCGCCGGAGGACCGCCGACTATGAAACGGACTTCCCGGAAACCTTGTCGAAAAGGTGCGTTCGCTCCAGATCGATGGCGACATCTATTGGGCAATCCGGCGCCGCAGAAACACCAACTTGCATCTGCGCCGTGAATGGAAATGCGCCCACGGTTCCAATCACGAGAGTATGCGGCCCGAGCGGCTCCACGTCTTTCACCATCATGCGGACGGAGGAGCCCGATGGCGCATCTTGCCGCAGCACGTGGTCGGGCCGCACGCCGAGCACAACCGGCTTGCCGATGCTCCCTGCATAGGCCGCCTCTCGGGATTTCGGCAATCTCAACGCCGTACCCGAGGGTTCGGTGAAGATCAGTGCACCGTCGCGAGCGGCAATCTCCCCGTGGATGAAATTCATGCTGGGCGCCCCCATGAAGCCCGCGACGAAGAGATTGCTTGGTTTCTCATAGATCGTGATCGGATCAGCCGCCTGCTCGATGCGGCCGCGATTCATCACCACGACCCGATCGGCCATGGTCATGGCTTCGACCTGATCGTGTGTGACATAAACGATCGTCTTGGCGAGACGGCGATGCAATGCCTTGATCTCGGTCCGCATCTCGATGCGGAGTTTGGCGTCGAGGTTTGACAATGGCTCGTCGAACAGAAACACGTCCGGGCTGCGCACGATGGCACGGCCGATCGCCACGCGCTGACGCTGCCCACCGGAGAGCTGCTTGGGCCGACGGTCCACGTATTGCTCGAGGTCGAGAACCCGCGCCACGTCCTCGACGGCTTTCGCGATATTGGCGCGCGACTCGCCCCGCGCCTTCATGCCGTAGCCGATATTCTCACCAACAGTCATATGCGGATAGAGCGCATAGTTCTGGAACACCATCGCGCAATTACGCAAGCCCGGGCGCAGCTGCGTCACATCGCGATTACCGATACGAATGGTTCCGCTGGTGACCGTCTCCAGTCCCGCTATCATGCGCAACGTCGTGGTCTTGCCGCAGCCGGACGGTCCGACAAGTACGACAAACTCCTCGTCGGCCACACTCAGATTAAGCCCCTCGATGATCTTGTAGGGCCCATATGCCTTGCTGACGTTCTCGATCTCGACGTGCGCCATGGATTCCTTTTTCCGTCCCCTATATCGACGGCCAACAAAGCCCGGATGATGCTCTCGCATCATCCGGGGCAGTCTCCGCGGGAAGCTAGTACCCACTTTTCTTGGAACGTGAGTCGTGATTCAAGGTCGGGATGATACCCGAAGCAAGAGAAGTCCACCTTTCGAGGAAAGATCGCAAGGTGCTTGAGGCGTGC